>JACQPU010000251.1 GCA_016207365.1 Ignavibacteriales bacterium
GTCCAAGAATCCACTTGGTCTTCATTTCTCTCTCCCTACGCTCTCGTGGAATTAGATAAACACATCTCAGGCGTCGTCAATTTAATCCTTCCTCTTGTCAACCTTGGTTATACCGTTTGGCTTCGCTCTGCCTTGATATCCACCATCGTGCGCCAAATGGCGATCCATTTACCTCCGACCCGCCGGAAGGCCCATACATCACGCCCTTTTGAACGTTCACGGTACGCAGCCCGTTCATAGACCATCTCAAATTGAAAACTGACGAACGCCGCGTCGCCGATGATCTGAACTTGTTCATCGTGCTCCCTGTATTCGAGAACCCTTGCATTGGTGCAGAATTCAACAAAGCTCCCGATCAATGTATCTCTTCCGGCGATGCTTCCACTGTACCCAGGGAGAGCCATGGCCACATCATGATGAATGTGTGGCTTCATGTCCAATGGCCGGTTTTCCCGCCATGCTCTGTTGATCGCGGCCATAGTACTTCGCACTTCTCTTTCAGTCTTATCCATATGAGTTCCCTAGACACTATGTTTGCGGTCTCCCGTTCCTCTTCTGCCACACGTGAATTGAGAGTCACACGATTCGGGACGTTGAATGTCAAACACAACAGCGATCCTCACAATGGGCGGAACTCGCTGACAGGTCTTGTTCGTCATGTGAGAGAGGCATCATGATACCTGGCAATTCCTAAATGTACTTGAGCCACCAATCTGATCTTCTGGACTTCATATCAGCATACCACAGGCATGCAAAATAGAGCATAACAATGGTCAAAGCCCACACTGCATAGAGGGCTGGCAAGGACCATGCGTATCCCTCAGGTGGCGGAGGAGGAACCAGAGGATGATTCGCAAACAGCCAGGGACTGATTTCCCCGAGGTTCAACAATGATATTCCCATGGCCAGTACATGAATCAAAGGAATATGCACTATGTAGAAGAAAAACGGGACCCTGCCAAACAAGGCGATCCAATCGGCAACACGCCCTTTCGCCCGCTCCAGACACGGAATAAGAGCCACAACAGGACCTAATGTCATCAGGATGAATTGCAGGGAAGCAGGATATTTGGCGACATTGAGAAATGAGAGCAATCCCACCACCCAATCGCCGTCAGGGGGATTCCAAATAGTTGGGTTGCCGTAAATATTGAAGCCCCGGAGGACAAGAAACAATCCGATTGCACCCAGTCCAATCGTAAGGCATAACCTGTTTCGCCGGGCAGGTCCAAGCAAAAGAAACCTCCCGAATCCGTATCCCGCTGCCATAATCCCAACCCACGGAACAAGAGTATAAAGAACGAAAATTGGAGGCCCGTCAGCTCCTACAGTGATAGGACTGGAATAGATGTATGTGAACTTCCACAAGATCGATTTCAGATCGTTCCCCAGTGAAGGGCCGATAGCAGGCTGAAGCCATTGCAGGAGGTTATGACCGGCCATGATAATGATCCCGATCACTCCAACCACATGAGCGGGAAGCTTCACGAGACCGGAAAGTATAACCATGCTCCATCCGATTACCCAGATCACACCCCCCAACGAGTAGTTGCCATAGTCGAAATTAAACGTCCATCCAAAGCGGATGACTGTGAGTTCAAGAATTACGAGCCAAAGTCCTCTTGTGATCAGAAAACGGCTTAGATCACTGTGTCGTCGTCCATAGAAGAAAGCACTTGTCCCGGCCAGGAACAGGAAAGCAGGGGCGCAGAAATGAGTAATCCAGCGAGTAAAGAAGATATCAGGAGAAGGACCACCGGCCGGAATCGCAGCATACACGCGAACATGGTCGATTGCCATAAGAATCATGACTGCACCCCGAATCAAATCAACGGAAAGGATCCGCTGCGAAGGAGTTGCCCCCTCATTGTTCATTCTGACTCTCCTTAGGTTGGAGACGCGGAAAGCGTGTCCAAACGTAGTTCATCACGTAGGATGATTGCACAATTATTTGATTTTCTGATAGACTATTTCGCGCTTCTTAGAAATTCGATAACTGCTTGCTTAACCTCCTCTGGCCTGTCAAGCCACATAAGCGAACGCGTGTGGGGAATTGTCTTCACCTTGATCGAGGAATAAGAGTCAAGGTTCCCCCAACTATCGTGACAAAACATTTCTATGTAATTTTGCGGACCTTGGGCATAGATGCCTTCCAACCCCGGTTTCAACAACAACGTGGGGACTTTTAACTTAGACAAATCAACAGTGATGTCCTGCGCATTGAATTCACACAGGTATCGAACCCAGACATGAAGTTTCGGCAAAGCAGCCTCACGCCAGTATCGCAATCCAAGCCTCGGATGCACTGTATAATCCTCCGGAAGAAAGTTATTATCATCCCAGGTTTCCCGTGTCACGGTTTTGAACCACTTGGGTGCAAGGAATGTGTCGATTGGAGCGACCCGCGCCTCAGGCGTTGCGTAGTATTGTTCAAAACGTGTCCCCGTTACATCCATTTTTGCTACTCCTGAGAGGAGAACGACCGCTTTGATTTTTTTGGGATGTTTCAGCGCCAATCGAAGGGCGATCTGTGTTCCAATTTGCCAGTGGCCGACAACAACAGGGTTCCGTATGTTTTCCCTTTCCATGAGCTTCTCGATGGCTACTACCGCATTATTGGTCCACGTTTGCTCGCCAAAACTTGTTTCTTCTCCGGGCCCGGGCGGTGCAGGAGTTCCCCCAAAGCCCGGGAGGGTTACTGCATACATGCGAAAATCATTCTCGATTGACGCCATAAACTCTTTGTAGATATTGCCGCTAAAGCCAATGCCCGGAATGAGAATCATCGGCTGGGTTCCTTTTCCACTCTTGATTACATTGCCAAGGCTCCCAATGTCCGCAGCCTTGTTCCCAGGTGGGTCTACAAGGTTATTCAGCGACGGATCTTGTGCCATGATGGTTCTAAAAGACTGTTGTCAATAGAGGATCGGGGTCAAAAAGACTACCATGACAAAGCGAATCACGGCACTCGGAGCGAACTTGTCAAAACTGTTGTTCATCGATTGTGTACTCCTTTTGTGCTTGAAAGATCGCCGCTTTTTGAGCTCTTGCGTTCAACTCACTTCTGATCCCAGAACGGGAAATCGCAGGAAAGCTGTCCAAGGCGGTCTTTGCAGCCCGTCGTCCAACTCGGTTTGAATGTTACCGCTGCCCGACGAATACAATAGGTCATTCATTGCGCTTTGCCAGCTTCTTAAGCGCTTCAAGGGGTTTCTGGGCATTCCATATAATGGTCTCTAAATGACTCTCCACCCAAGCGTCCATGTGTAGTAATCTCTGTGGTCGCCTAACGGATTGGCGATGAGCCGAAAGCGGCGCAAGCCTCACTTTTCAAAGAAAACGAGAACAACGCGCGCCCATTGTCGGCCCCGTCGCCGTGATATACAGCGCTTGCTCAGTCACAGTGGAAGTAGAAGCGGTTACCATCAATGTCCTCCACTGTGAACTGGCGCAAACCCCAAGGTTTCCTTTCAAGAGGTTCAACAATTCGCGCGCCTAGCGAACGCAATTCTTCGTATGTGGCGTCGATGTCTGCGGCAAATATCCAGTGTACGACAGGCTCGAAGGGCTGGCTTCTTCGACGAAAGAAAATCGCAACATTGTCTCGCGACACAGCACCGATCTCCTTCCCCGGTACAAGCCATCGAATCTCGAAACCGAGCGCATCACGGTAGTGATGCTGAGCCCGTTCCACATCCGTAACTGGCAACTCCGGAGTAGGATGACTGAACGTCGTTCGCAATTCCTTCTGGTTCATAACATTCTCCTAAACGTCTTGCGCTGTATAACCACGGCTAATATGGCAGATCATTGGGTTGCACGTCTTCGTAATCCGGCGCCGGATCATGGCTGAATTGTACGGCCTCAATCGTCTCCCGGCCTTCCAATAATGCCTTTACAACCCGGTGCATACCATCCATAACCCTTCCGTCCGAAGACAGAATGATCGGATAAGCCAAATCTGCTTCTCTTATCAGTTCCATATGTTCTTTGAATGAACGCCAGGTGAGTTCACCGGTTTTCTCGCCGAACGAAAATGGCTCATCGATCTCGCGGATTGCATCCAACCTGACTCGTTTGCGCGGGAAATTCTTTGTTAATGCGACCAAACGGTCAACATCCCATGCGTAATACCCATTTCGAGAAGGTCGAAAGTAATATTGTTTTCTCAATTCCGAATCAGCCTCTGACTCCGCCTTGCCTAAGCAGAATAGCTTCGATGGAAGCGTGCCCTCTTTTTCGTGCCCATGCCAGCGGCGTCGCCCACGGACCGCCCGCTTTTGTTGCGTCGGCACCTCTTTCCAACAACAATGCGGCTACTTCCTGATGCCCCCAGCGTGCTGCATAGCCCAACGGCGTTGTAGAATACTCGTCGTCAATCGGATCAATGTCAGCACCATGATCAAGGAGCAGGCGGGCTTTTTGAACATCACCGGTGTACGCCATATCATGCAGGAGCCTGAAGCCCCGCCAGTTCATGTGGTTCGGGTCCATTCCGTTCTTCAGCAAGAAAACGGCAACTTCATAGTGTCTGAAGTAGTATCGCGCTCCCCACTTTGAGATCTGTGGAACTTTTGCGCCATATCGCATAAGAAGTTCAAGCATTTTGAAATCTGCATCTTTTGCAGGCATGGCCAAAATCCCTTCCCCCCAGAATGCAAATTCATAGAGTGCAAGCTCAGGTCGGTACTTCAACATGGCCTCAGCTTCCACATAGTGATGCTTGTCCACGAGATGTTGGAAGCTTCGCTGGCTTTCGTCCATTCTATGGTCGATTTTCCCCGTATCTCCCCATTTATAAATGAGGTTTGTGTCGTTGAGGCTCTGACTTACGTATCGGGCGATCTCGACATGACCTCGGTCCTGTGCGATCGTAAGAAGTGAATCTCTGAAAGGATGAACCAGATAGGTGGGATCGAGGGCCCTGCACGATACCAGAAAGCGGACAATGTCAAGATGGCCTTCACGAACCGCAAAATGCAGCGGAGCTGTGTAGTCGTATTGGCAGGTGAGCAATGCGGGACAAATCCCCAGCAGTTCCTTCACACGATCCAAGTCCCCGTCATGGCATGCGATCAACATGCTCCAGACATCAGTTGAAGTAGAAACGACGCCGCCATGAAGTTCAATTGGCAGGGTCTTTTCCATCTCATTTGGTCGGACCATTCTGATTTTTCTCCTAGCCCCAGGATATTTTCACAAAGTCGATGCCCTTACCCCGCACTTTGAACAGAGAAAAGGAATTCGCCTAACGAAACGTACCACTACTCATCTGTGGTCTCCCACCGGTCTCAATTCAACACCATCCCCCGCAAACTCCATCTGCCGCATGACCATTTCATGGTACGCTCCCTGGACTTGCATGAGTTCCTCATGCGTTCCCCGTTCTGTGATGCGTCCTTCTTCCATGAGGAGGATCAGGTTGGCCCGCCGGACCGTGGAAAGCCGATGCGCGATCACAAAAGTGGTTCTGCCGGCAAGCAACGTGGCCATCGATGCCTGTATGAGCTGTTCGCTTTCCGTGTCCAGATTGCTGGTTGCTTCATCCAGTACGAGAATCTGGGGCTTTGCAAGAATTGCCCGGGCAATGGCAATCCGCTGCTGCTGGCCTCCCGAAAGCTTCACTCCGCGTTCTCCGACGAAGGTCTCATACTGATCTGGAAGCTTCACGATGAATTCATGCGCGTTTGCCCGCTTCGCCGCATCTTCCACTTCTGCATCCGTTGCCTCATGCCGTCCATAGGCGATGTTGTCGCGAACGGATCCGTCGAACAGAAAAACATCCTGCTGAACGATCGCCAGAAGATCTCGATATGTGTGCAAACGGAAATCACGGATGTCCATCCCGTTGAGCAGAATGCGCCCTCGTGTCGGATCGTGAAACCGCGCGACCAGGTCCGTGACCGTTGTTTTCCCGGCTCCGCTTCGGCCCACCAGGGCAACCACCGATCCGCTGGGTACGGAAACGTTGAAATCCCTCACGACAGGCCTTCCTTCATGGTACTCAAACTCGACTTCCTCGAAGCGGATCTCTTCTACTTGCTCCGGTGCTTCAACGGCATCCGGTTTGTCGGGCTTTTCGTTTTCCATTGACAGGATTTCAAACACACGCTCCATCGCAGCGAGGGACCGCTGAAGTTCCGAGAAGGAATTCACGATGTTCCATACCGGATTGAGCAGGAGGAATGTATACCATTGGAATGCCATGATGTCGCCGATCGAGGCCACGCCCTCGACGTTCAGGTATCCCCCGTACCACACGATCACGACATTCACTCCGCTCAGCAGCAGGCCCCACGATGTCCACAGAACCAGCTCCCGGCGATGAGCGAACAGCTCTTTTCGCAGAACGGTGTGCCGGCCGCGCAGATATTCAAGCAGCTCTCCCACCTCCTGCCGGAACGCACGAACGACTCTGATGCCGGAGAACGTCTCGCCCACCCTGCCGTCGATCTCTTCGGCATCCTTTCGCATCGAGCGGTAAATGGGCCGAACGCGCTTCGCAAGAACAAAGCTCATGAGCATAATGCCCGGAATGATCGCAAGGGCGGTAAGCGCAAGCCGCCAGTTGAGTGCGAAGAGAATCGAGACCGCGATGATCAGCCGTATGATGGAA
>JACQPU010000252.1 GCA_016207365.1 Ignavibacteriales bacterium
CCAATTAAGCGGCGGGGGCTGGCGCCTCTGGCGAAACGTTTGATGGCGGAGAGTCTCTCCGTACCGCCTGCACACAACCTGTTCGACATTCATTATTGGTGTACGATATTCGACATTGCTTTCATCTCCGATCAGAAAAAGCAATGTCGATATCCCCACCCGACCGGACGTAGGTGAACTCAAATGGTCATTCGGGCGGGGCAACGCCGAATGTCGAATTATGATGGGAGAACATGGAAACAACGATCAACAACATCTCTGAAGTCTCCCGGGAAATAGAGATCTCGGCAAAAGCAACGGAGATCCAGCACTATTTCGACAAGGCCTACAGCGAGTACCGGCCCAAGGTGGAAATCAAGGGTTTCCGCAAGGGAAAGGCCCCTCTTGAATTGGTCAAGAAGCTTTACGGCGATATGATCGAGCAGGAGACTTTGCCGACGGTTGCCAGCCAGCTGTACCGTGAGGTTGTCAAGGACAAGGACCTTAGACCGATAGGCGAACCGGTGATCGTCGACATGCACTATACGCGGGGAGAGGATTTCCGCGTAAAGATCCACTACGATATTCGCCCTGCGATTCAATTAAAGGACTACAAGGGGATTCGTGTTGAAAAGCCGGTTCATACGGTAACGGATCCGGAGCTGGACGAAGAAATCCTTCGCCTCAGGAGAATGAACGCGACAACCGAGGAGGCGGATGCGGTTGACAGTGACGAGTATGTCGTGATTGCTCAGGTTCAGGAGCTTGATCCCTCGGGATTGCCGATTATAGGCAAAAAGACCCAGAGCGCCAGATTTTACCTCGCCGATCCCCAGCTCGAACAACCGATTCACGACGCCCTCAAAGCGGTTCGGCGGGATGACGAAGTCCGCGTGAAGCTCCGGCACAGCCACGGCGATCATGAACATGATGTTCATTTGAAGATCACCGCAAAAAAAATCGAGCGGGTTCAACTTCCGGCTTTTGACGAAAATTTCGTCAAGACCGTTACGAAGGAGAAAGTCACCGATCCGGCCGATTTCAAGGCAAAGCTCCGGGAGGATTTGGAAGCGTATTGGAGCGAGAAGAGCCGGCGTCAGATGATCAACGGGATCATTGGTGAGATCATCCGCCGGCATGATTTTCAGGTTCCCGAGTCCCTTACGCGCAGCGTTCTCGAAGGCCTCCTCGAGGAAGTCAAGAACCAATATCCAAACAAGCAGCTCCCGGCGGATTTCGATCCCGAGCAGTTCTCCCAGGAAAACCGTGCCTATGCAATCTATCAGTCAAAATGGGCCTTGTTGCGGGAAGAGATCGTGAAGGCCGAGGGGATCACCTCAACGGACGAGGACTTGACGGCGCTTGCCGGGAACGAGGCGCAGCGGATCGGGATTGACAGAGAGCGTCTTGTTGAGTATTATCGATCGTCGGACCACGTCAAGGATCGGATTGTCAGCGACAAACTTATCGATTTTCTCGTGAGGGAGGCGGTTGTCACCGAAGTACCTCACAAGGACCCGGAATAATGAAAAGGATCGGTTATGAACTCATCGCGTGAAGTCTTCAACCAGCTTGTACCCATTGTCGTCGAACAGACCGGTCGGGGTGAGCGGGCATACGACATTTTCTCCCGCCTCCTCAAGGAACGGATTGTCTTCATCGGCACACCGATTGATGACACGATTTCCAGCCTGGTCATTGCCCAGCTCCTTTTTCTTGAATCCGAGGATCCGGATAAGGATATTAATGTGTACGTGAACAGCCCGGGAGGGAGCGTCAGCGCCGGCCTTGCCATTTATGATACCATGCAGTATATTCGGCCAGACGTTTCCACAATCTGCATCGGCATGGCGGCAAGCATGGCGGCGGTTCTTCTTGCCGGCGGCGCGAAGGGAAAACGAACGGCGCTGCCGAACGCGAGAATCATGATGCATCAGCCGTGGGGAGGCGTGCAGGGAACGGCCTCAGACATCAGCATCCAGGCCGAGGAGATCTTGAAAACAAAGAAGCGCATCAACGAGATTCTTGCGACGCACACGGGAAGGACCTTTGAGCAGATCGGCAAGGACACCGATCGGGACTATTACCTTTCAGCGGACGAAGCGAAACAATACGGCCTGATCGATACCGTCCTCGTCAAACGCAGCACAGACGGAAAGAAGGAAAAGTAGTATGAGCCAGAAGCCGAAACAGGGCGAAAAGATCACATGCTCCTTCTGCGGCCGGACGCCCGAAGAGGTCAGCAGCATCATTGCGGGGCCGGACGTTTATATCTGCGACCTCTGCGTCTCAAGCTCCGTCGATATCATTCGGAACAATCTTGCGGCAATCCGCGCGCGTAAGCATACCTCGCGGTCGACTCTTACCCCTCTTGAAATCAAAAAAGCCCTCGACGAATTCGTTATAGGCCAGGAACACGCCAAGCGAACGCTCTCCGTCGCCGTCTACAACCATTACAAACGCATCGACTCGAGCGATCACCTGCATCATCTCGACGAAGTGGAGATCGAAAAGAGCAACATTCTGATGATCGGTCCGACGGGTACTGGGAAAACGCTGCTTGCGCAGACGCTCGCGAGGATTCTCGATGTACCTTTCGCGATTGCCGATGCAACAACGCTGACCGAGGCGGGTTACGTCGGTGATGATGTCGAGACGATACTTGTTTACCTCCTCCAGAACGCCGACTACAACGTGGAGAAGGCGGAACGCGGAATCGTTTACATCGATGAAATCGACAAGATCAGCCGGAAGAGCGACAGCGCCTCCATCACGCGCGACGTGTCCGGCGAAGGGGTCCAGCAGGCTCTTCTCAAGATCCTCGAAGGTACCATTGCCGGTGTTCCTCCCAAAGGAGGACGGAAACATCCCGAGCAAAGCCTCATCAACATCAACACCAAGAATATTCTCTTTGTTTGCGGCGGAGCATTTGAGGGCCTGGAGAAGATTGTCGAGCGCCGCGTCAGCCAGAATCCTGTCGGCTTCGGCGCGGACATTAAAGGAAAGAAATCCATCGACCGGGATCAGTACCTTTCCCGCGTCGAGCCTGATGATCTCCTCAAGTACGGCTTGATCCCCGAGTTTATTGGCCGCCTCCCGGTCATCGCAACACTTCATTCCCTCAACGAGACGGCCCTCCTGAACATTCTCACCGAGCCGCGGAACGCTCTTGTCAAACAATACAAGAAGCTGTTCATGCTGGAGGGCGTCGAGCTTGAGTTCGAGGAAGAGGCCCTGAAGGCCGTCGTAACAAAGGCCATGGAGCGGGGGACGGGGGCGCGGGCCCTTCGGTCCATTATAGAAGACGTCATGCTGGACATCATGTTCCAACTCCCCGGGCGGCAGAACATATCAAAGTGCATCATTACGCGCGATACGATTCTAAAGACCAAAGAGCCGATTTACTTGTACGAAGAGAGAAAAGCGGGGTGAGTGAGACAGAAGTCAGAGGTCGGAGGTCGGAGGTCAGAGGTCAGAAACCTGATTCCTGAATTCCCGAGTTCCGACTTCTGACCTCTGACTTCTGATTTCTGACTTCTGAACCCGATATCCCTCTAGTAATATACCCCTCTTTCACTTCCCTGTTTCGTAATCTTGATGTCCGAAAGCTGCGGTGCTTTAACGCGTATTTCAAGGCGATAATACCGGTACGCTCCCAGCGGAACCCAGGTGAAATTCATGATCCAGCAATGGAGGTCGCGGGAAATCTGGATCATCGGCGCCGCGAATTGTTTCTGCGTGACGTCGTAGTTTCCGCTTGCCGTGAATTTCCATTGCTGTGTGAGGTTGAACGAAAGGTTCGCCTGAAGCGAAGCGGACCGTATCTTGCGGCGGGGGTCAGACTGTGACTGGGAAAAATTGAACGACAGAGCAAGGTTCCATGGAATGCTGAAATCGGGCTCATCATTCTGGTAGAGCCGCGGTGTCAGATCCACGGGCTCCTCCTGTATGCCCGCGGCCGGTGGTGAGGGCGCCGCGCCCCTGGGCCGTTCGCCGCTGAGAGACGTTCCGAGCGAAAACGAAACGCTGGTTAAATCTGCAAGATATCCCCGTTCATTGACCAGGAATTTGTTCACACGTCTCCCAAGCTGGTAATCAAACACATAAAAATTGTACACTGTGGTCGCGCTCAGATCGAGAATGCGGCCGATGGACGTCCGGTAGTTAACGGAGAGCGGACTGAGCCGGAATTCCGTTGCCCGGAAGTTGTAACTGAGGTTTGCTCCCACGTTCATAAGCTGGATTTTTTCCTCCTTGACCGTATCCATCGGCTGATACTTCATTTCAAAGAGATTCTGAACCGCAAAGGACGCTGTGAAGGAATACGGTCCGAGACCCGTCCCGTAGACCTGCTTGCCGTACGAAAACGAGAGCGAAGGGTTCAACGTATGACGCAGGGCCGTCACACCGAAGACCCCGGGCTGAGCAATGCCGTAGAAGCGCGTGCTGGTGCCGATCGAAGCGTTCAGGAAGCCCTGCGATGTCGTCGGCCTGGACCTCTCGAACACCACGCTGCTGTCAGCACTTTGGCGAACCGGCGTGCGCCGGTCGGTGAATGTGCGGGCATCCGAGAAACTCAGGGACGGTGTGATCGTAATATTGCCCAAGCGCGGAGAGATGCTCATCTGTACGGATTGGTTCAGGTTCTGCCGGGATGTCCTCTGATATTCCGTGATGGTCCCGAGCGTGCCAGCCGTTTTCACGGAATCCACCTGCAATGCAATTTTGTCACGCCCATGAGCGCCCGTGGCCCTGTAGGACAATCCAATCGTTTCGTACCATGCCTGTTCGGAGCGGGACCCCGCCCTCTTGAATGGAAAAACGGTCCCCTGCGTGAAAGAGAATGACGGAACCGTCTCGACAATATTTCCCGAGATCAGATTCTGGTCGCGCAACACCGCCAGTGAGAGAGAGCGGTTGGACTCGGGCCAGGACTTGGTAAATGTGGCGTTCGAGACGACATTCTGCCGCAACACGTCGTTGAGATTCTGGCTGAAGTTGCGGTAGAAGGAACCCGATGAAAACGTGAAGTTAACGTTGAGATTTGCAGTGGGATCAATATTCTGATTATGCATCACCCGTACATTGTAGTCCTTCCGTTCCGTACGATCCGGATCGCCCAGTTCGCCTTCATGACGGCG
This sequence comes from Ignavibacteriales bacterium, assembly GCA_016207365.1. Classification (GTDB taxonomy): domain Bacteria; phylum Bacteroidota; class Ignavibacteria; order UBA10030; family UBA10030; genus JACQPU01. The sequence goes on from JACQPU010000252.1 coordinate 5,121, forward strand.
ATTGACGCTCGCTTGCACCGACCCGTCGAACTCATAACGGAGTTTGTATCGAAACAGGGATGTGTTGCCCCATCCCCCGTGCGCATACCAGTCGAAGGCCGTTACAAGGTCCAGATAGTCGCTGATTGCCCAGTAGTAGCCGAAATGCGTGAAATAGCGTCCCACGCGGGCATCCTCTCCGTAGGCCGGCGCTATGATGCCCGAGCGTCGACCCGACTTGTTGGGAAAAACCCCGAAGGGAAGAGCAAAGACCGGCACGTCCGCTATATAAAAGAAAACCGGTTCCGCCACGACAACGTCGCCGGGGATGACCTTCATTTTCGGACTGAGAAAATAAAAATGCGGGTGGTCCCTGTCGCACGTCGTGTAGCGTCCACTTGACACGTAGAGGACATCCCTGCCGACTTTTTTGATGTTGGTCCCATGATAATACCCGCCCTCCAGAACCGTTTCACCGCGGTCGATTTTTCCCTTCTTGCTTTGGAAGTTGTACGCAATACGAAACCCATCATAGACTTCTCCGGCATCGTTGAGAACCGGAAGTCCTGAGAATTCTCCCAGGGAGTCAGCCACGCCTTCTGCGGTGAGAGTGGCTGTGTCCCAATTGATAGCCACACGGTCGGCTGCGAGCTTTATGGTACGATAATGAAGCTCACCTTTTCCGTACAGATTCATGTACCGTGTGCGGAGCGAGTAGGAAATGGAGTCACTTGCCTGGTAGGTTACAAGGGTATCGAGACCGGAAGCGCGCCGTGCGGTGTCAGGGGGAATAATAGCAGATGTGTCGGAAACCTGCGCATTGACAACCGTCAGGCAGCCGACGAGGGTTGCGAGAGCAAGAGTCCGCCCAACATGCGCCTTCTGCGACACACAGTGAAAGGAGGGAAACCTCACAAAACCAATCCCGCCGCTCCGAGGATGCCGGCATTGTTGCCGAGTTTTGCTGGGAGGACGCGAATGTCGGGACGTGAAGGCTTCAGCACGTGTTCTTGAACGGATTTCTTGATTGCATCCATCACAAACTCGCCCGAGGCCGAAATCCCACCGCCAATGATGCTCACGCGCAGATCCATGGTGTTCATGACCGCTCCGAGCGCAACGCCGAGAAGAGTTCCCGCTTCGATCAGTATATCCCGTGCGAAGGCGTCGCCGGCCCGTGCGGCCTGTGCAATGTATACGGGTTCAATGTTCTCCAGGTTTCCGCCCACGAGCTCGAGGAGCTTCGAGTCCGGGTGATTTGCCAGCTTTGCCATGGCCCGCTGGGAAAGGTATCGCTGCCCCACGTAGGCCTCGACACATCCGCGTGATCCGCAATTGCACGGAGGCCCATTGTAATCGATGCAAATGTGTCCGATTTCTCCGGCCCCACCGGTCGGACCTCGGAAAATCCTGCCATGGAAAATGATGCCTCCGCCGACGCCCGTGCCCCAGATTACGAACAGAAAGTCCGGGAACGGCTTGCCGGCACCGAACCTGGATTCCGCAATGGCCGCTGCGTTCGCATCATTTTCAACGCGGACCGGCAGCGAGAAAACGCGTTCAAGTTCAGCTTGCAGCGGGATACCATCGAAGTCTGTAAAATTCGGCGGGCCTTTCACGACTCCGTGATCATCGACCATTCCCGGCGAACCGACACCAACGCCGCGAATTTCCGCTCCGCCTGCATGCTCCATCGCGTCGCGAGCGGAGAGCTCGATCTGTTTGATGACCTCCCACCTGCTCCCCGATGCATTCGAGGGAAACTTGTTTTGATACAAGATCTTCCCCTCGTTGGAAACGAGTCCGGTTTTTACGTTCGTGCCACCAAGATCGACGCCGATGACCAGATCGGAGTTCATGAAGTTCTAAGTGATTATCGATTTGCGATTTTCGATTTTCGATTGCCGATTTCTCTTTTCAACGAAATCGACAATTGAAATTGGGAATTGCACATTCCTACATTCTCTTCCACCACATAACCGAAGTCGCCGCAAACGGGCAGGTTTTTGCTTCGAGCGCGACCATTTCGGCCGGAGTCATCGGCTGGAACATTCGCGCAACTTCGACGTTCTGTCGAACCTCATCACGCGTTCCCATGCCAACGATTGCCGTACTGACCGGAAGGCTGAAGCTGTAGCGAAGACTCTCCTGAACAAACTCCGTGACTTTGCCCGCAGTGAGGACCTTCATGGCAATGACTCCAAACTTGCGTTCCTGTGCAAGCGGAAATAGAACCTTTCCGAAATCGTTCACGAGCGAATCGGTTGAACTTAGAGGTACGAGCGCGGTGGCAAACGGAAATCTCTTCATGGCTTCGTCGATACACCAATGGACAAGGTCGGCCCCCTCGGACGGAGAGTGGCTGCCATAACCGATGGCCACGCAGCCAAGTCCCAACACGGTTACGCTAAGCCCGGTTGATCCCAGCGCCCGGCGTTCCAATGGCTTCGAGTTCCTCTTAAGCGGAAAATGGGGAATGGCAGAAAAGGCAATACCGGCGCCCGCGGCCGTGTGAAGGAACCTGCGGCGGGTGATCGGTTTTTTCATGGATACAAGACAGGATTAAGTTCGCTCGCTGCAAGATCCCCGGGCTTTACCCCGGGAAGAAACGCCGCCAGGTCGATCTTTCGGTGCTCGTTATCGGGTTCAAGAACAGTAGCATCGGCTGCATAATAAATGACGGTCATCACTTCACGCCGACGATTGCTTTGGTTCCCATGCGCCGAATGCAGAATCGTTCCTGAATGAAACGTGGCATCACCAGCGCGAAGCTCATAGCTCTGCACATCCATCCGCTCCTCCCTGATCAATCGCTCAAAGTAGCGCTGCGAAGCTTCTGAGATCTCCATGGGCTTGAAGGAACCGTTCCTTTGCGAGCCGCTGACAAAGCTCATGGAGCCCATCGTACGCGGAATTTCAACAAGCGCCAGCCACATGGTAATCGTGTGCTCCGTGTTGAGGGGCCAGTAATAGGCGTCCTGATGCCACGGTGTGGGCTTGCCACCAGGTTCCTTGATCAAAGCCTGGTCATGATACAAACGCACGCTGGCCACTCCCATGAGCCGGGCAGCGATGCCGGCAAAACGCTTCGCCCAGATAAACGCCCCTACCCGTTCGGCTTTCCGCCAAACGTTGGTAACCTGCGTGAACATGGCACTGTAGTCGTTGATTCGTCCTTGGGAGTCCCTTGCACGTACAATTTCATCGACGATGTCGAGGATAAGGGGCCGAACAGCAGACACCTCGTCGCCGGCAGCCACAGCAGGAAGGAAAATATGCCCTTTGCGCCTGTATTCTTCACATTGAGCAGCCGTCAGCGGATATTCGTTGTCAGTTGTCATACTGATATCAGAATATGGGCAACGGGCGCTGGAAATGCAACAGATGCCCTCAACGCTTCTTCCGCGTCCAGAGCGCGTTCAGGCGTTCACGAATTTGTTGTTCATAGCCGCTATCCCCCGGACTGTAGTAGATTTTTTCACGGAGGTTGTCCGGCAGATACTGTTGTTCAACAAAGTTCCGCTGATACTCATGAGCGTAGCGGTATCCCTCGGCGTACCCAAGGTCCTTCATCAGCGGTGTGGGAGCATCGCGTAAATGCAAAGGGACGGGAAGGGTCGGGGAATTGCGAACGTCGTGAAGAGCCTGCTCGATTGCCACATAGGACGCGTTGCTCTTTGGCGCCGCGGCAAGATACGCGGCGGTTTGCGCAAGAATGATACGAGCTTCGGGCATACCAACAACATCGATCGCCTGAAAGCATGATGTCGCAAGAACAAGCGCCTGGGGATCGGCATTTCCAATATCCTCCGCCGCCAGGATGACCATCCGGCGGGCGATGAATCGAATATCCTCCCCACCCTCAAGCATCCGAGCCATCCAATACAACGCGGCATCCGGATCGCTTCCCCGCAGGCTCTTAATAAATGCGGAAATGATGTCATAGTGCTGTTCCCCTGTTTTATCGTACAATGTCATTTTTCGCTGGAACACATTCTCGAAGATTTCCCGCGTGATTCTGATCGTTCCGTCCTTGCCGGGTTTTATCACTTTGACGGCCATCTCGAGACCATTGAGCATTTTTCTTGCGTCACCGCCGGAGAAAAGCATCAGGATTTCCTTGTCTTCCAGTCGAATCTTTTTTTTGGACAGCAGCTGATCTTTCTCGAGCGCCCGTGCAAGAATCGTTTCAAGATCACCGCGTTCGAGAGGATATAATGTGCAGACCCTGCATCGTGAGAGCAGTGGAGTAATGACTTCAAACGAGGGATTTTCTGTCGTAGCACCGATCAGAATGAGCGTACCGTCCTCCACACTGTGAAGCAGAGCATCCTGTTGCGCTTTATTGAATCGGTGGATTTCGTCGATGAAGAGAATTGTTGCCCGTTGGTGAAGCTTCAGCGTCTTTGCCGCCTTGGCGATTACATCGCGGACATCCTTGACGCCGGCCGCAACGGCATTGAGCTGAAAAAATTCCGCCTGAATGGCATGGGCAATCACGCGTGCCAGCGTGGTCTTCCCGGTTCCGGGAGGCCCCCAGAAGATCATGGAAGCCGGCGCGTTGCGTTCCAACATCAGCCGGAGCGGCTTTTCCGGACCGACCAGATGCGTCTGACCGGCGATGTCGTCAAGCGACTGCGGGCGCATGCGTTCGGCCAGAGGAACAGATTCGTTCCCGCGGGCCCTCGGTCGCTCTTGATAACCAAACAGATCACTCATGGTACCCTCCCTGCTATGTCCATAAAGAAAAAGCCAACAACAGCTGTTGTTGGCTTCGCCTCCACGCTATTCACAGAACAATGGTTCGTTCGAAATCAGTCTTTTTTAATCCTGTACACTGTTTCCCCCTCCCGAGCCATCCCGTATCGTTCGCGGGCAAGCTTCTCGATCGTCTTTTTGTCGCCTTCCACCGCCTTCAGGTGCGCTTGAAGAATTCTTGTTTCCTCCTGAGCGCGGATGGTCGCCTCCGTCAGCTCCCTCTTTTTCATTTCGAGCGATATCCTGCGAACGACGCCCTTGTTATCAAAGAGAACATAGAGCACGGCAATCACTGCGGCGAAAAGCGTGAACAACGACCGCTTGTTCTTCAACAGCCGTTTCGCAGCCCCCTTCAGTCGCGTGCCGCCTCGCAATCGATAGAAATCACCTTTCATCATCACCAAAGTACTCCTCTTTTCAGCAGAAATCAACCACACGACTGTTACTGCTGATACCAATTCGTTTTCGGATTGTAGAAGGTCTTCAGACGAGCCTTTGCTGCATGGCGTTCAAGAGCCAGGGTGATAAGCTTATCGAGGAGATCCGGATAGGGGATCCCGGTTGCTTCCCACAATTTGGGATACATGCTGATCGGTGTGAACCCCGGGATGGTGTTGATTTCATTGATTGTGATTTTCGACGTCCGTCCATCGACAAGAAAATCGACGCGAGCCATGCCGGCACAGTCCAGAACCCTGAACGCGCTTACTGCATACGCACGGACCTTCCGGCTGACGGCGCTTGTGAGGTGCGCCGGTATGATTGCTTTCGACGCGCCATCGACGTACTTGGCATCATAATCATAGAACTCGTTCGACGGTATGATCTCCCCCGGGACCGACGCAATCGGATGA
>JACQPU010000253.1 GCA_016207365.1 Ignavibacteriales bacterium
ATGAATCTGGAGCAGATTTGCTGAAGATGGCCATGAGTAAACTGGGACTTTCGGCGAGAGCCTACGATCGGATTCTGAAGGTGTCAAGAACAATCGCAGATCTCGCAGGGAGTGAAGCAATCAAATCGGAGCACCTCAGTGAAGCCATACAGTATCGTAGCTTGGACAGGAATTTCTATGCTGCTTAAAGTGAAATGCGAAGCGGGAATAGGAAAGTATGCAAAAGCCCAGCAAATCCATATTGACAAACAGCGGAGGAGTTCCTATTTTATGGCCATTGGTTGTGCAGCAAGCGGTTCTATCTACATGTCTTGCCGGCTGCTCTGGAATTGATGATGCGCTGTTCGACGCGATGTGATCGAATATCATTTGAGGAGTTGGCACTTGCCACTCGTAAATCTACCCTGATGTCTTGTCTTATCCCCCCTACGCCAATCCACTTCAAAAGGAGGAGGTATGCGCAACCACATTCCCATTTTGTCCGTACTGGCGATCTTGGCCCTCTCGGTGCCATGGAGTGCAGTCTCCCAGACCTTAACGGGCAAGGTGACGAGCTCCGGCGCTCCGTTAATCGGAGCTAATGTCATCGTTCGCGGAACCACCAAAGGTACTGCAACAGATTCCGAGGGTAAATATAGGTTGCAGTTGGACCCCGGGACGTACGATGTATCTTTTTCCTTCCTGGGGTATGCCACAAAAACGGAGAGTGTAACGTTAAGAGAGGGTGAGGAGAAAATCCTCAATGTCGAATTGCGGTCGGAAGCCGTAGAAAGCCGCGAAATTGTGGTTGTCGTCGGGACCCGCGCAACGGGAAGAACCGTGACCGATTCTCCGCTCCCGATCGATGTTTTTTCGTTCCAGGAGATGCAATACGCCGGCCATCCCACGTTTGATAAAGTTCTTGAGCATATTGTCCCCTCGTTCAACGCCACACAAACACCGGTCAACGACGCGACCGCGCTCCTGGATCCCTGGGAAATCCGCAATATGGGGGTTAGCAGAACGCTGATTCTTATCAATGGGAAACGAAAGAATCTCAGCTCCTTGGTCTATACCCAGACGTCCCCGAGTCGGGGAGAAACGGCCGTTGACATCTCAGCTATTCCGCTTGATGCGATCAAACGGGTGGAAATACTGAGAGATGGCGCATCTGCCCAATATGGATCGGATGCTGTTGCCGGCGTCATCAACATTGTTCTGAAAGACAACACTGAGGGTGGATATGTCACCGTCCATAGCGGAGTAACCGGCGAGGGTGATGGGGAACGCTTGGGGGTTGCAGTGAACAATGGGAGCACAATTCTTGGCGATAGAGGGTTTGCAAACTACACGGTGGAACTATCGAGAGTCGCGGAGGCGCGGCGGTCCGGACTTGTTGACGCCGAGGGTGAATTCTCAGATTTTGGCGATGCGGCTCGGGGATATGATCTGGCTTACATCACGAATTTCCTGAAGTACGACAAATATGCAGGAAACAGAAGCTCGGCTCCGGCGACATCCGCCGGAAAGTTCCTCCTGAATACCGGACTGCAAATTTCGGAGAGCACCGAGCTTTATGCAAATGCCGCCTATGTCTATAAAAAAGTGAATTCCTTCGCCAACTACAGGGTGCCCTATTGGAGGACCTACAGTGATTTTCCGTATTTGGCAAGTTTCTTTGGCAACGGCGATTCGGCCTCTTACAAAGGCTATCTCCCGACGTTCGATGGCGATCTCGTGGATTACAACGCCACGTTTGGGTTCAAGGCAAAGAAAGGGGAATGGAGCATCGACGCGAGTTTCACGCTTGGTTTCAACAGTCAGGACTACTACGTCGTTAACTCGCATAACAGGTCGGATTTCACAGACACGAACGGTGTTTACATTTACAGGGAAAACAGTCCGATCGTTTTCAAGCCGGGGGGTTCGGAGTTCTCTCATCAGGTCTGGAACCTTGATCTGGCACGGGCCGTTACGGATCAATTGAGCATCGGCCTTGGTGCGGAATTCCGCAGCGAGACCTTTGAGATCACTCCGGGCGACAAGGCCTCGTGGGATGGCATCGGAGCCGACTCGTTTGCCGGAAACAGGCCCGAGAATTCAGGAATCTTTAATCGCTATAATTTCGGCGGATACTTTGACGTTGGATATGACGTCACGAAGAATTTTCTCGTGTCGGCAACTATCAGAAATGAATATTACAGCGATTTCGGGAATGCCTTCGTATACAAAATCAGCTCGCGCCTGAAGGCGCTGGAAGATCGAATCACCCTGAGAGCGTCGATCTCCACTGGATTCAAGGCTCCGACGCTTCATCAGATCTACACGCAACGTGTTCAGTACAGCTTCGTGCCGGGTCAGGGCGTTCAGTCAATAGGACTCATCAATAATGTGTCGCCACAAGCGCGCCTGCTCGGTGTGAAGCCGCTTACACCGGAGGAATCCGAGAACTTCACAATGGGCGTCGGCGCGAGGCTTGCCAATGACATCAATGTGACCGTTGATTATTACAACATCTTTATTTCGGACCGAATCGTGATCAGTAACAGAGTGCCATTTACCGGAGGAGAGGTTGAATTCTTCACGAATTCCATCAGCACAAAGACGATCGGCCTTGATATTGTTGCTGACTACAAAAACATTCGCATGGGATCGGGCGTCCTCGGATTGTCCTTGGCGGGCAATATCAATCTGGAGAACCGTAGAAGCGGCAATATTCCCACAGTTGGTGCCACGCCGGTTATCGATGCGACCCAGGAGGCCTTGTTCTTCACTTCACGGCCAAAGCAAAAATTTGCTCTTGGAATCACCTACGGCATGGAAAACATGTCGTTCTCCATGAACAACGCGTATTTTGGTCCTACCGAGTTCAGGCAGACAGGACTCGATCAGAACCTGAAAACAGTTTTCGAACCGAAGGTCGTTACGGATATCGGGTACACCATTAAACTCTGGGGTAATGTAACGTTGGCGGCCAACATCAACAATGTGTTTGACGTTCTTCCGGAGTGGAAGTTGGAGGCCCTTAACCCTGCAGGCAGCGCCACACTTGCCGCTGAGGAAAAAAGGCAAGAGAACTTGATTACGTTCAACGGCCGCTATTCGATCATGACGTACGACGGCTATCACTTCGGTCAGCTTGGCAGAATTTACAACCTGACGCTCACGTATGGATTCTAGAGCACCCAGAGCGTAGAGCGCGCTCCTGGCTGAATCCACATCCATTGCCGCCCGGCCGAACGGTCGGGCGGTTGTTTTTCCACAGGTTTCGACGGCGTCTCACCCGACGGTTGTAACTGCAGACAACTCTCCGTATATTCCCAAAAAAAGCGCCGATTCAATGCCATCGTCCTACACCATCACTCTCATACCCGGCGACGGGATTGGTCCGGACATCAGTTCTGCCGCTCGCAGAATGATCGACGCAACAGGCGTGAAGATCGAGTGGGAGGTGCAGGAAGCGGGACTGAAGGCCATCGAAACGCACAAAGATCCTTTGCCGCCGCATGTACTGGAATCGGTTCAGCGGAACAAGGTCGCGCTGAAAGGACCGCTGACGACACCTGTTGGAACGGGCTTCCGCAGCGTGAACGTTGCCCTTCGCAAGGAATTCGACCTTTACATCAATCTCCGTCCCGCCAGGTCGATGAAAGGCGTGGCCTCGCGATTTGACGATATCGACCTCATTGTGTTCCGGGAAAACACGGAGGAATTCTACGCGGGGATCGAACATTACATCGACGCCAAGAAAAGCGCCGCGGAGACGATTGGGGTTGTTACCAGGGCAGGATCCGACAGAATAGTCCGCGCAGCATTCGAATATGCCAGAAAACACCACAGGAAAAGGATAACGCTTGTTCACAAGGCGAACATCATGAAGTACACCGGGGGGTTGTTTCTCGATGTCGGCTCCCAGGTGGCAAGGGAATTTCCTGAAATCGAGTTCAACGACCGGATCATCGACAATATGACGATGCAGCTTGTCATGAATCCCCATCAGTTTGATGTTATTGTTACGACCAACCTGTTCGGCGATATACTCTCAGACCTCTGCTCGGGGTTAGTGGGTGGATTGGGCCTGGCGCCCGGTGCGAACATAGGAACAGAGGCGGCTATCTTCGAGGCAGTTCACGGGAGCGCGCCGGATATCGCGGGGAAAAACATTGCGAATCCATGTGCATTGGCGCTCGCGGGGGCAATGATGCTGGAACATCTGGGGCAGGATGCCGCCGCGATGAGACTTCGTAGTGCGATTGAAACTGTCGTAGCAGAAGGCAAGTACGTCACGCGGGACCTGAATCCTGCGTCCCCGGTCGGAACCGACGCGATGACTGATGCGATTCTCGGGGCCATGGAGAAGCACGATATTGTGGTAAGTCGATCCTGATGGATTCAACGATGCCGGAAAGAACACTGACCATTGATAAAGCAATCGTCCTCGCCCCAATGGAGGATGTGACGGACCTTCCGTTCAGGGTTATCTGCAAGCGACTTGGCGCGGATATTGTCTATACGGAGTTCGTCAATTCCGAAGGTTTGATTCGGGATTCTCGGAAAGCGAAGGAAAAGCTTCAGTTTTCGGATGAAGAGCGCCCATTTGGGATCCAGATCTATGGAGGCGAAGAATCCTCGATGGAGGCAGCGGCACGTATCGCCGAAGAGCAGGATCCGGATCTTATCGACATCAACTGCGGCTGCTGGGTGAAGGACGTCGCTCTGCGAGGTGCGGGAGCGGGGCTTCTGCGCGATCTGCCCAAGATGGAGCGAATTGTCCGTACCGTTGTCGATTCTGTACGAAAGCCTGTCACCGTGAAAACCAGACTCGGATGGGATGGGGAGAGCATTCGCATTGTCGATGTTGCAAAAATGCTTGAAGATGCAGGCATTCAAGCACTCACGATCCATTGCCGAACACGGGCTCAGGGGCACAAAGGAGATCCGGATTTCACATGGATTCCACGCGTCAAAGAAGCCGTGAAGATCCCTGTTATGGTCAACGGGAGCATTGAGATGCCTGAACGTATCAAGGACTTGTTCGAAGAGACCGGATGCGACGGTATCATGATCGGCCGCGGCGCGATCGACAATCCCTGGATTTTTCGTCAGGCCAAAGAACATCTCCTCAGGCGTCAACAGCCAGATCCTGTTTCTCTGGAAGAGAGAATCCGGATTCTACTGGAGCATCTGGACCTTTCCGTTCAGTGGAAGGGCGAACGGAAGGGGGTGGTGGAATTTCGGAAACACTACAGCGGTTATCTGAAAGGGTTGCCGAATTCTTCGAAAGTCCGCCAGGACCTGATGCAGTACGTTGACGTTGCACCCGTGCGAGATCGCATACTTCAGTTCGCCGAATCCCTTTCTCAAGATCCTGTTGGTATTCCCACGTGGCATGGATAAAAAGCGCGTTGCTGAAATCCTTGAGGAGATGGGGACCATCCTCGATCTCCAGGGGGCAAATCCGTTCCGAAGCCGTGCCTTTCATAATGGGGCAGTGATCATTGGCGGCCTTGCCGACGATCTCACCCAGCTTGTCCGTTCCAAAACGCTGACCGAGGTCGACGGGATTGGAAAGGGACTTGCCCAGATCATAGAGGACCTGGTAACAACGGGCCGCTCGGAGGAATACGAAACCCTGAGACATTCTATTCCGCCGGGGTTGCTGGATATCATGCGAATTCCCGGTCTCGGACCCAAACGCGTGAAGCTCTTGTATGAGCGGCTGGGAATCGAATCGATCGAAGACCTCAAGAACGCGGCGGAACAGCACAGGCTTTCGGATGTCGAGGGATTTGGAGAAAAAACCGAGAAGAACATCCTTCGGGGCATCGAACGATTGAAGAAGGCTTCCGATCGGCACCTCGTGAATGTTGCCCTTGAGGCTGCAACGGAGATTACTGCGGCTCTTACCGGCCTTTCTGATGTTGGCAGATGTGAGGTTGCCGGCAGTCTTCGGAGGCGAAAAGAGCTGATAGGGGATATTGACATCGTCGTGAGCGCGCAAGAGAAGGATCGAGGGAAAATCATGGATTCGTTTGTGAAACTGGGGGAGAGGACCGTTGCTCAGGGGGACACAAAATCAAGCATTCTGCTCAAAAAGGGGATCAATTGTGACCTCCGCATTGTTCTCGAGCGGGAATTCCCTTTTGCTCTGAACTACTTCACGGGTTCCAAGGAGCACAATGTTGAAATGCGATCCCTTGCGAGGAAAAAGGGATGGAGTCTCAACGAGTATGGGTTTTCTTCCATTGAAGAGGGGTCCAGAAAGAGACCTCCAGTGTGCAGAGATGAGGAGGACCTGTATGAATTCCTGGGCCTGCAATACATTCCTCCCGAGCTGCGGGAAAACTTGGGAGAATTTGAAGCTGCTGCGCATAATCTTCTGCCGCACCTTGTGGAGGAAAAAGACATCCGAGGAACATTTCATTGCCACACGGATTTCAGCGATGGGGCAAATAGCGCGGAGGAAATGACGGAGGCTGTTCGGCGGAAAGGATGGAAATACTGGGGAGTGGCTGATCACAGCCGCGCAGCCATTTACGCAGGCGGGATGTCGCTCGAAAAGGCCAGGGTTCAGCTCAAGGCGATCGATAAACTCAACGAGCAAATGGGTGATGTGCGGATTTTCAAAGGAATCGAATGCGACATCCTCCCTCATGGCACATTGGATTATCCTGATAGTCTTCTTGCGCAATACGACTATGTCATCGCTTCGATCCACGGCAAGTTCAACATGACCGAGACTGAAAGCACCCAGCGGCTCATTAAAGCCCTGAAAAACAAGCATGTCAGCATGCTCGGTCATCCCACCGGGCGGGTCCTGCTGTCGAGAGACGGATATCCGGTAAAGATGAGTGAAGTCATACAGGCTGCTTCGGACTACGGAAAAGCCATCGAAATCAACGCACATCCATTGAGATTGGATCTTGATTGGCGGCTCGTACGGCTTGCGAAGGAGAAGCACGTCCCTATTGCCATCAATCCCGACGCACATAACATTGACGGACTGGACGATGTTCGGTATGGTGTCGGAGTTGCCCGGAAAGGATGGCTGGAGAAAGACGATGTCCTGAACACATGGTCCGTTGAACGTCTTGAATCATACTTCAAAGACACCAAACGAGTCAGCGGGAAACCAGCATTATGAACCTCTATTCGGCTCTCCGCTTCGAGATCCCCACGATCACCTATTCGGCCCTTCACCAGGTTCGTAAGGGGATCACCACGGAAGCATACATGCAGACGATGAAGGATTTTCATCGTTTGCTGAAGGACGAAACAGAGAACATCCGAAGGGCGTGGGAAGCGTTCAGGCAGGAAGCGTCGGTGCGAACGACCCAATCAGCGCGAAGCCTCCTGACGCAATATCTGAGTACGCCATTGAAATCCGACGCCGATGATATTGAGAGGATCCTCAAGGAAAAGCTCGAAGACTATGCATCGACCGTGAGCGCCCAGGTACGTGCCGGAATTCTTTTCGCGACCGAGGGAAGGGTGCTCGAGCCGCCTGGTTTGCCGTCGCTGAAAGGGTTGGGATTGTCGGGACGAAAGTATCTTACGGAGCTCGGATTCGACAGCGGCAAGACACGGAGGGATATTTTTGAGTCTATGTTTGTTGTTGAAGGGGGCGGAAATCTGGATGTCATCGAACACATGGTTCGGGATCGAGTCGGCATTTACACACCGGTTCATGGGAAGCACATTGGAGAGTTCGATTCTTATGCGTATAACGCACACAATGTCGTTACTTTGTTTGGTGACCTTGACGGCGGCGGGCGGTTTGAGGTGACACTCTGGTTTTCAAAGGGAGGCGTAAAATACGACGTCTTCAGGTCAACACTGAGCGAGTCCCTTGAGAAGATCCATGGTGAGGGAAAGTTCAG
>JACQPU010000269.1 GCA_016207365.1 Ignavibacteriales bacterium
CGTCAACAACGACTGAAGATCCGTTGTATGCGCACACATAGGTATCCATGCGCGAAAAGTCCACGATCAAATACGGATTCCCGAAGGAGACCCCTATGACGACTTTTCCGCTGTCAATCAAGCTATTGATCAACCTGCGGACAGGTTCTGGCGCGAATCCGGTCATTTCTCCTGATCGGATGGAAAAATACAACTGGCTGAAAACGATGTCGGCCCGGAGAAGCGAATCGAGGGCAGTCCGGTAGTCAAGAGAATCGCTGCGCGGCGTGAGAACGATCTCCGGAATCGATCCAAGTCGGCGCGTGAGATGACGATGAAAAGGAATTCCCGCAGTCAGATCGTCCTGATCCGTGAGAACAAGGTCGGCCATCTTCCTGTCAATCCTGCCCAGAGGTAAAAGGCCGGACTTGTTTCCAAGAACTGTGATCGATTTTCGTGCAATATCACGCGCAAGCGCAAGGTGCTCAGATGAAGCGACGATCCTGGAGATCCCGTCAAGATCAACAAACCGCTCGTCGTCAAGACCGACCCAGTCTTTCATCGAAAGCACTTTTCGCACGGAGGCGTCAAGCCGTTGCTCGCTCAATTCCTTGCGTTTGACAGCGCCCACAATGGCATCGATAGCAATGTCGGCATCGGGAGGCATAAGAATAAGATCCGCACCGGCCTTGAGGGCAAGTACGATCGATTCGGCGGGATGGTATTTGGCAGAGACGCCCCTCATGACCATCGCATCGGTCACAACAAGTCCCCGGAAACCGAGCTCCCGGCGAAGAAGATTTGTGGAGATCGAGGGCGAAACAGTGGCCGGCACGCCGCGTACGCTGTCAAATGCTGACGCAGCAATGTGCGCGATCATCACTGAGAGAACACCCTCCTCGAATGTCTTTTTGAACGGAGCGAGCTCAAGGGAATCGAAGCGGGAACGCGAAAAAGTGAGGAGCGGAAGATCGAGGTGGGTATCCAGATTCGTATCACCGTGACCCGGAAAATGCTTGACCGTCGCAATCACGCCTTCCTCCTGGGTGCCGCGAATAAAGGCCAGAGCCATTTCGGCCACGAGGTCGGGATTGTCTCCGAATGACCTCGTGTTGATCACAGGGTTCGCGGGATTGTTGTTAATGTCGACAACAGGAGCATAGTTCTGGTACACTCCAAGCGCTCGTGCTTCGCGAGCCACCACCTTCCCCATCCTGTACGCATAGTCCGGATTCCGGGTGGCCCCAAGTGCCATTGCCCTGGGGAAAGTTGTTGTCCGACGGACGCGCATCCCCACACCATGTTCAAAATCGGCAGAGATCAGGAGAGGCGTTTCAGCCACGGCCTGAAGCCGGTTAATGTGCATGGCGTATTCATACACATCCCCAACCGAAAAAATAAATCCCCCGATCTTGCGCTCGCCGGCAAGCCTGAGAAGGTTCTGCCAGGCATCGGTATCCTCCGCAAGATATCCTCCCTCAGTCCAAACACACACAAGCTGAGCGGCCTTCTCCTCGAGGGACATGGACTCCAGCGTCCTCTCCACCCACGCCGGACTTGGAGACTTCGGATTCCATGCAGACACATCAGTCCGGAGTGAACGCGGGACGGTACAGGAAGCCAGCGTAAACGCAACAATGAGGGTGGAGAAAACAGGACGAATAGGAATATTCATGCCGGCCGTATAGTACTGGCGATCGATGGTGGTGTAGGGTTTCTGAGGGCCATCAAAACGGCTCCGCGGGCCGGGGACGCTTGCGGTTCCTGAACCGAGACTGAAGCAAGTTCCGAAACAGCCCTGCGAACAAGGATTGAGAGCATATTTGACGTCGTCAGCATAGTGCCAAGCAACGCAAAACGGAGGGGCTTCGTTTCGGATTCCATTTTAAGAACAATGGCCTTGACATGATCAACGAGGTCAGCAGCTGCACGCTGAAGGATATTCCTGCAAACGGCATCATTTTCTTCGGCAGCACGCAAAACCAACGGAGCAATCGAGGCAATATCAAACCCGGCATACACTTTTGTAATGATCTGCTCCTGAGAGGAGAGATTATATTCGGAGGACACGCGCTCCGTCAATAGTGTGTCAGGGCCACTGCCGTCCAGGTGCTTGCAAACGGCAACGAGACCCGACTGTCCGATGTCGTACCCGCTCCCCTGGTCGCCGATCAGTCTCCCCCATCCACCCACACGGACTATTGAGCCATCGGTTTTCTTTCCAAACGCAATGGAGCCTGTTCCTGAGATCAGAATAGCACCCGGGCCCCCTCCGAAAGCTCCCTCAAGGGCAATCAAAGCATCGCTGACAACTATCATCGTGTCGAATTTCAAGCCGTGGCCAGATGCAGTTGATTCGAGCGCTCCATGCATGCGGCGCTGGTCGGGCTCCCTGCCCGCTCCTGTGAGTCCGGCAACAACAACGCGTACTTCCCCGGGGGAACAAGCCGCTCGTGAGCAACATTCTGTTATCGACTGAAGTATAGCCCGTGCAGCAGTTTCTGTACCGATTGCCTGGAAGTTCGACGGGCCCGAAACCGATTCTGCCAAAACATGGCCGGTTTCGTCGGCAAGGACGGCGGCTGTTTTCGTCGCACCACCGTCGATTCCAATAACATAGGAATGCTTTTTCACGTTTGGAAACATATCGAATCGTACGCGGGATTTCAAGGCAAAACCATCTCCTTTTTTTGCTCATAGGGAAATTCTTCTCTATACTTATCATGGGAAAAGCATGATTTCAAAGACAACACTTTTTGCCGTAGCTGTGGGAGCATCGTTCGCCGCTGCCCAGGATGAATCTGCCGTTAGCCCCGAAACTTTGGACGGAAAGCTCATGTATGATTCATGGTGTGCACGGTGTCACGGGATGGACGGCCGGGGAATTGTCGAGGGATTGGAGCTCGATACGGAAGTACCCGACTTTACCGACTGCAGTTTTACAACCCGCGAACCGCGGAAGGACTGGCTGGCGGTGATCATGGATGGCGGTCCCGCACGCGGCCTCTCCATGACGATGCCTGCGTGGAGCGAGTCAATCACACAGGAACAGGCCGAGGCTATTATCGGCCACATCAAGACTTTTTGCACGGAAGGCGGGTGGCCGCCGGGAGAGCTGAATTTTCGTCGCGCTCAGGTAACAACAAAAGCATTCCCGGAAAACGAAGCCCTTCTCGTTCCAACCTACACCAGGTACGAGACCCGTACAAAGCTTGTTTACGAGCACCGGACCGGACCAGCGGGACAATGGGAGGTTGCCATTCCCCTGGCATCGGTCCCGCATCTGGGTGGACCTGGTCTGGGTGACGTTGAGCTTGCAGGGAAGTATGCTTTATTCTTTGACGAGTCGTCTCTCTCGATTCTTTCGGGCGGCCTCGAAATCGGCGTCCCCACCGGCAGCTCATCGCAAGGTCGCGACAGCGGCCGATGGAAGGTTGCTCCCTTTGTGGCTGGTGCAATCGGATTGGAAAACCTGGTTTTCCAATCGAGCGCCAAGATCGAGAAACCCCTTGGAGAAAGCAGCTCCGAGTTTTCGTATAACCTTGCTGTAACTCTGCCGTTCACGCGGGAGAAGAAGGGACTCTTTTCGATCGTAGAGCTGAACGGCGTGACCGATTGGCCAGAAGGAGCGACTACCCTGTTTTTCACTCCGCAACTCTATCTCGGCCTCGTGAAGCGCGGCCATCTTGCGTTCTCGCTCGGTGTTCAGATTCCGTTTGTCGGCGAGAAGCCGTTTCCGTACAAGATCGCCGGATTCTTTCTCTGGGAGTACGCCGACGGAGGCCTCTGGTGGTGAAATCTTCCGGAACAATTCTGGGGCAATTTTGTTATAATGATAGTTTCCACACCACTTATCTTCCTGAAAGGATACAATGAATCGATTTTTCTCCGTACTCGCCCTTGCAGTACTCTTTTTGATCGCGGAATCCCCCGCCCAAAATAAGAAAGCACCTGATTTCCGGCTTCAGACAGCGGACGGAACGACGATTGAGCTGTCGAAACTGAAAGGGAAAGTTGTTGTACTGAACTTCTGGGCTACATGGTGTGGCCCCTGTCGCAGGGAAATCCCTGATTTTATCGAGGTGTACGGCGAATACAAGTCCCAGGGACTTGAAATCATCGGGATAGCCCTGGACGAGGAAGGATTTAGCCTCGTCACACCGTTTGTGAAGCGGTTCAACATTCCCTACCCTGTTGTCATCGGAACGGGGAAAATCGTTAATGCCTATGGCGGATTCAATGCTATTCCGACGACCTTTGTAATCGACAGAAACGGAACGATCGTCGGAGAACACACCGGCCTCATGACCAAGACCCAACTCGTGGGAAAACTCAAGGGTCTTCTCTAGTCTTTCCATGCGAATTCTCAGTTATTTCGTCATAGCTGCGCTCGCTTGGGGGAGCGCTCCATCCTCCGCTCAATTTTCCGCTGCCTCTAGCGAAGGCAAGGTATCCGCTACCGTGAAAGTTTCGCGTGACCATGTACCTGCAGGAAGTGAGGTCAAAGTCGCTGTCATGCTCGCCATCGAGCCCGGATGGCACATCAATTCGCACACCCCCACGTACGATTATCTCATCGGCACCACCTTGAATCTCCAGCCCGTTGAGGGGATAATTGTGTCCGATCTTCAATATCCCAACGGGGCGCTCCTGAAATTCGGGTTCGCCGACGATCCCCTCAGCGTCTATGAGGGCACGGTTCCCGTCTTTCTCACCCTCCGCATTTCCGGCAAGCTTCAGGCCGGTCTATACCCAATCGGAGGGTCCCTGCGGGTGCAGGCATGCAACGATGAGGTGTGCCTGGCCCCGTCAACGATCCCCTTGGAAATCCCCCTCACCGTAGCAGCAGGCGGCAAAGCGTCCCAAGAGCAACACGACGAGGTTTTCAAAAGCTACACAGGCCAACAGAGTTCGATTCCTCAGGAAGATGCCTCTCTTGTGGCAGTCTTTGATCGTGAAGGTTCCCTCGTGGCTTTTGCTGCCATCTTTCTCGTCGGCCTGGCTCTCAATCTTACACCCTGTGTCTATCCGATGGTTTCCGTTACCGTCTCGCTCTTTGGAACGCAATCCGACACGAACACGCTGCGCGTTTTCGGAAAAGCGGCCGTGTACATTCTGGGCATTGCCACGATGTACAGCACACTCGGTGTGACGGCGGCTCTCAGCGGGGAATTGTTCGGAAACTGGCTCCAAAGCCCATGGGTACTTGCATTCATCGGCGCGCTTCTCTTTGCGCTCGCACTCAGTATGTTCGGAGCATATCAACTCCAGGCACCTTATTGGCTGACGAGCCGACTCGGCGGCACAACCGGCACCGGATTGGTAAGTCTGTTCCTCTCGGGCCTGGTCGTTGGAGTGTTTGCCGCCCCGTGTATCGGTCCTCCTGTCATTGCCCTCCTCGCCTACGTCGGCCAAAAGGGCGATCCAGTATTCGGCTTCTGGTCATTCTTCGTTCTTTCCCTGGGCCTTGGCTTTCCATACCTTATCCTCGGAACCTTTTCCGGTCTTCTGAACAAAGTTCCCAAATCCGGGGCGTGGCTCGTTTGGGTTGAACGGCTTTTTGGCGTTGTGCTCACCGGCGCGGCTCTGTTCTATTTCTCGCTCGCCGTTGTACCAGCGTGGGCTGTCTTTGTCGTGCCTCTGACGTTTATCGGCGGTGGAATCTACCTTGGATTTCTTGAATCTTCAGCAAACGTCCGGCCCCGCTTGCGTCGCCTGAAGTGGGTTTTTGGCGCGGCATGTATACTTGTCGGAACGATGTTCGCCAACGCTCTGCGCGAACCGGGTGTCACGTGGGAGACATACTCTCCTGAGTTCGTGGCACAAGCTCAGGAGTCCGGAAAACCGGTGATGATCGACTTCTATGCAGACTGGTGTATTCCGTGTCTGGAGCTCGATCGGAGAACATTTACGGACGAGGAAGTCATTCGGGCGGCGGAGTCGTTTGTCCGTTTGAAAGTCGACCTCACACATTTCGATTCTCCAGAGGCAGAGGCATTAAGAAAACAATTCGACATAGCCGGCGTACCGACGATAGTGTTTCTTAATGCAAACGGTATTGAAGAGCGCGGGGCTCGCGTTCTCGGATTTCTTCCGCCAAAAGAATTCCTGGAACGGATGACCATAACGTCGGGCGCGCTTTCCGGTGGTCCCTGAGCCTCCCTTGAGTTTTTCCCCACTGTGTTTCTCCTTACATCTCTGCCGGGGATGACCACGCCGTCTTCCTACCAAACCGCATGGCAACCGCAGCCCCCCTCCGGACTGACATGAAAATTACTACTGATTCAGGTGTCTTTTTTTTGTATCATGATCCATTGTTGAACTTGGACATCGGTCAATGAATCACGGCACCTGGTTGTGGGCATTATTTAATGTATTTGTTGTCGCAATGCTTATCCTGGATCTGCGCATCTTCCACCGGCATGCGCATGAAGTGAAGATCAAGGAAGCGCTCCTATGGAGTTTATTCTGGGTCGTCCTTTCCCTCCTTTTCAACGTGGGGCTGTATCTCTTCGAGGGTCCGGTGGTGGCTCTTCAGTTCTTCACGGGGTACCTGATCGAAAAATCCCTCAGTGTAGACAACCTGTTCGTCTTCCTCCTGATTTTTTCCTACTTCAAGGTACCTGCAATATATCAACATAAGGTGCTTTTTTGGGGGATCATCGGCGCCCTCGTCATGCGCGGAGCCCTTATACTGATGGGGGTGACACTCATCCAGCACTTTCACTGGATCCTCTATGTCTTCGGTGCATTTCTGGTCTTCACCGGCGTCAAGATGGCATTTCAAAATGAGGCGGTGGAGATCCATCCCGAGAAAAATCTCTTTGTGCGGATCTTGAAGCGGATCATTCCGATCTCCGACAGATACCATGAATCACGGTTCTTTGTTCGGATCGATGGAAAACTGTATGCAACGCTCCTCTTTGTGGTCATCATCGTTGTCGAAACGACCGATCTCGTTTTCGCGTTCGATTCCATTCCGGCAATTTTCGCGATCACGAGGGATCCGTTCATCGTGTACACATCCAACGTCTTTGCCATCCTGGGGTTGCGGGCGCTCTTCTTTGCTCTTGCCGGCCTTCTGAATCTCTTTCATTATCTCAAATTCGGCCTTTCGGTCATCCTTGCCTTCATCGGCGTGAAGATGCTCATTGAGGAGATTTACGACATGCCCATCGGCATTGCGCTTGGAGTCGTCGGTGGCGTGCTTCTGATCTCCATCCTTGTCTCTGTTCTCCATCCGAAAAAACCAGGCACGCGCCTCCCAGCGGAGGTAACAGAACACCTGCCGAACAATTAGGATAGCAGGAGAATGTTGTTTCGTGCCGGAAAATCCAGAACTGATTTTGTACCAAAGGAGAAAAGGGCCGGCGACTTGACTTATGATTCCACAAATTCAATTGTCAGAGCCAGGCCCCTTGCGCGAGGATGCGGTGCCAGATAGTATCCTTCTTATTGTCTTCGGAACGTTATCGATCTTTGGGCTGGCCGGCGGAGTCCTGGGATTTGCCTTGGCCATGAAGCATGCGAAAAGACCCGACGGCGAATTGAAAATGGCAGTCTGGGCAATTGTCGGACTTGGCGGTCTTGTTGTCGCGGGTATGTCCTCGGCCTACTTTCTTATCCCAATTCTTATGAAGAGGGTCTTTTGACCTTTCCAAGGGTTACAAGTGGGCGGCCGAATTTCGTGCTCCACGTCACCAGAAGTCCCTTCCTTGGCCTGGCTTTCCAGTAGTCCTTGACTTTTGTTGCCATTACTGTAATTTTCGGTATCAAGACCTGAAAAGGAGGGGCGACGCCGCGCACATTTTCAGTCAGCCTTACGAATCCCTTACAACATTGGCAGCTAGGGCATTGTAGTTCTTAACGTGGAGTAACCCCTTTTGTTTCTATGATGATCCCCCCACATCTTAGAAATCTTGTTTCATACGTCGCGGGAAGGCTCATGCTTTCCGTGTGCGCATTCCTCCTCCTTGCCACAGTACCATCCTATTCTCAATCGACAAAATGGAAGGGACTGACGCAGGAATGGAGGAGCGATGCGAATTGGGATAAAGGAGTTCCATCCGAAACGAAGTCCGGCATCACCAGCATCAGCGTGCAACCTGCAACTGTTCCTCCCCCGGCTCCCGATACCGCCCGAACACTCGACTTCGATGTCCAGGCGGGTGGCCTTCTTCAGTTCGAACCAACCGGAGTACTTGTCGTCCACGGTACGCAATTCCGAATCACGCCTCACGGCACAGTGCAGCTTGGCACCGGGACGCTGATCTCCAAAGGAAACCTCACGTTCTTCAATGAGGGGCTTTTCCAGGCCGACCAGGGCACGCTCGAATTCAGTGGCGTGGTGTGGAATAATAAACCTGGATCCCAATTCGATCCCGGCACAAGTACGGTTATCTTTAACGGAAGCGGAAGTCAGGAATTGATCATCGACCCAGGTTCGAGCTTTTCCCTGTACAACCTGCGGGTCCTTTCACCCTTCATCTCGATTACCGGCCAACTCGTTGTCAATGGTGATTGTGAAATCGCCGAGGGGAGTTCCTTGTACATCGAAGCCGGTGGATCGCTGACGATCAATGGTAACTTCACCGGCGATCCGTCAAGCATCCAAGGCGAAGGATCTGTAACCCTCCCGGTACAGCTCTCCGCTTTCACAGTCTCCGCCCAGCGGCTGGACGCAATCCTGCACTGGTCAACGGCAACGGAGACCAACAACTATGGATTTGAAATCGAGCGAAGACCTGGGGCGCACGGTGGCAGTTGGGTCAGAATTGGATTCGTCCAGGGAGCAGGCACATCGTCGCAGCC
>JACQPU010000270.1 GCA_016207365.1 Ignavibacteriales bacterium
GGAGAGAGCGTTTAAAAGACTCGTTGAAGCGACGGTTGTAATGATATTGATACGCGACTGCAAAAATGACGATGAATCCCGCAACGACATGCCAAACAGGAAATGTGCTCCGGTATTTCCCGATGGGCAGTGCGGCAACTTTCTGTCCGGCGAACAAGGTTTTAACAACATCGTGCGCCAGACGCTTTTCCCGATCATACGTCAACAAGCCCACGGGATGGAGGTACGGATCTGCCTGGTCGACCGTCAGAATTGGCCGGTCTCCACGCCAATCGGCAAGTGCCTGTATGAAACTTCCCGCAATTCCGGACTCGCGGACTGCTGTATAGGCCTGCAGATAAAACCGGGCATGAGCTTCCTCCGACATCGGATCGCTATAGCCGTTCCTGTTGCCCGATTGAACGGGCTTCCCGTATCGGAGCACGATTACAGGTTTGTCTGCATGTTTCTGTTTCCATGCTGCAAGCCGTTCCTTGAACATCACATGATCCCCTGCTCCGATGTTTACCGCCGCAAAGTCCACAAGATCCACGCATGCATCGGTTTCGGGCATTGCGGAGCCGTAGTACACCGGCCTGCCGTCAAGAGAACGAATGGTCCCCGCCATCCGATCGACATAGGAGCGGGCGCGAAGGTCCGACGAATCGAACTCATCTCCTATCCCCCAGCCAATCACGGACGGGTGGTTGCGATCCCGAAGCACCATTTCACGCGCAACGTTTTCTGCAAGAGTCTGAAACATTTCATCGGCAAGAACATCGGCGGGAACATTCCACACGGGCATTTCGATCAGAGCCAGTATCCCGTATCGGTTGCAAAGATTCACCACATAGGGATGCGGTGGACGGTAAGCGAACCGGACGGCATTGGCACCGAGAGCCTTGATGAGCGCAATGTCTTTTTCCATCCGATCATAGGTCAGTGCAGCGCCGAATTCCGGATGATCTTCATGCCAGGTCACACCGCGAAGATGCACCTTCTTACCGTTGATCCTTATTTCCCCCTTCTCAGCACTCAGGTTTCTGAAACCGATGTCCACGCGGACTTCGTCCAACGCTGTCTGCGACTTTCCGTCGGAACGAACAAGAAAAGCGCTCAGGCGGTAAAGAACCGGCGCTTCAGGGGACCACAGGCGGGGAAACGACACGGGGAACACGACCGATACTTCCGCATCTTTACCGTCCTCAAGAGTCAAGGCAAACGGAGCCGCCTGCGTGAACACGCCTCCGCGTTCTTGATCGAACAACTGAAGGAGCAACTGATAACGCACCGGCGGTGCTTTTTTCTGAACTGTATCGGGTTCTGCCAGGGGCGGGAAGTTCCGGTTCGATATCGTTGCCTGTACCTGAACGGAGCCGCTCCGTGCATCAGCCGCAACGAAAGGCCGCGCACTCAGCGATTGAACCCACACGCGCGGGGTTGCGAGAATGAAGATATCGCGGATGATGCCACCGTAATTCCTCCACCCCCAGATTTGCTTCCGAACCGGAAGGGTTGTTCGCGAAGTCAGTACATTCGAAACGACGACCTTGACAGCGTTTTCCTCTCCCCGCTGGATCACATCCTCTGGAATGTCAAACTGAAAGGAAGTCGATCCCCCCGTGTGTTTTCCGACAAAGATGTCGTTGATATAGATTTCCGCCTCGTAATTGATCCCAAAGGCTACCAGCGCAAAGGCGCTGTAATCGAGGAGCGAGTCGCCGACTGAGAAATAACGCAGAAACGTTATCTTCCCAACATAATCGAAGGCTGCCGGGATGGTGACTTCGCTCCATCGTTCCTCATCGAACGTGTAGGACCATGTACCGGCAAGATCAATTTTCGTCCGGAACGGTGTGTCGTTATGAAATCCGACATCTGTGCCCACAGGAGTTGGCTGGCCGTTCCTGAGGATGCGTGGCTCCTGAGCGGAGAGTAAACCGAATGCAAGAACAGCGAAGAAGAGGAGAGATGACAACCTTATGAAAGCAGGGCGTGATTGTTGATTACGCAAGTCTCGGACTGGCTAAGGTGAGGACCCTTGCCCGGTGAAGGGCTCCAAATAGGTACGTTTTGGAATATAACACAAAAAGGGGGGGAAAGCAATGGAAAACTGCCCAAAGAGGGCCGCTAACCTCTTGTATTTCAATTGCTTTTGCTGTTCGATTAAAGTGGGAGGGCCTCCGAGAACACTATAATGAAGTAGCTTTTACTATTCCGAAGAAGGATTCTACTTTCAGACATGCTCCGCCAACCAAGGCACCGTCTATATCCGGTTTTCCCAGGAGTCCGGCGGCATTGTCAGGTTTCACCGAGCCTCCATACTGGATTACGACCTTCTCAGCCGTGGTCCAGGAGTACATTTGGCCAATCAGTTTACGGATGAACCTGTGAACATCCTGCGCTTGGTCCGGCGTGGCATTTCTTCCAGTTCCTATCGCCCAGACCGGCTCGTAAGCTATGATGGTTCTTGCCACGTCGGCTTCGGACACGTCCTTAAGGGCACCCTTGAGCTGTACCGAGATTACCTGCTCCGTCACTTCTCGCTCGCGCTCTTCGAGAGTCTCACCTACACAGACAATTGGGGTCAGTCCGGAAGCCAGCGCTTTTCTTAGTTTTCTATTGACCAACTCATTTGTTTCGCCAAAGAGTTGTCGGCGTTCCGAATGGCCAAGGATCACGTAGGAACAACCCACGGATTTGAGCATCGCGGCAGAAACCTCCCCGGTAAACGCCCCCTCGTCCTCATAATGCATATTCTGGGCCCCGAGAAAAAACGGAGAACCGTCCAGAAGCCTGTGCGCTATGGCAAGGGAAGTGAACGGAGGACACAGCACCACAGTAACCGCTGCAGGAATTTCCGCACCGCGGGTAAGAAGACCGTTGATCAATTCAACAGATTCGTCCGCATCCTTATTCATCTTCCAATTGCCCGCTATGACTTTCGATCTCATGAATGACCTCAGCCTTCGAGTTTCTTTTTGAGAATTTCATTGACCAGTCTCGGATTTGCTTTTCCCTTCATGGCCTTCATTGTCTCTCCGACGAAATATCCAAACACCTGTTGCTTTCCTGACCTGTATTTTTGCACCTGTTCCGGATTCTTCGCGAGTACCTCGCTGACAGCCCGCTCTATGGCTGCGGTGTCCGAGACCTGGACCAGGCCCTTTCTGCGAACAATTTCATCTGGTGATTCCTCCGACACGAGCATCTCCTCAAACACTTCCTTGGCAATCTTGCTACTGATTGTGCCATCAACAATCAGATCAATCATTCCTGCCAGGCGTTGGGGGCTGACGGAAAAATCTTTGACCGACAAGTGCTTCTCGTTGAGAACACGAAGAACCTCCGTCATCGTCCAGTTGCTTGCCATCTTGAACGTTTCCGAATTTGCTTGTTTCAACGCGCGTACCATGGATTCAAAATAGTCTGCCAGTTCTTTGCTTTCAGTAAGAATGTTCGCGTCATATTTCGGCAATCCGTATTCGTGAACATAGCGGTTTCGACGAGCAAGCGGAAATTCCGGGAGCGACGCTCGTATCTTTTCGACCTGCTCGGGATTCACTACTACAGGGACCAGATCCGGCTCCGGGAAATATCGATAGTCATGCGCTTCTTCTTTCGATCGCATGGGAACGGCAATGCCTTCATCCGGATTCCAAAGCAGTGTCTCCTGAATGATATGTCCTCCACTCTCCAGGACGCCAATTTGACGGTTGATTTCAAACTCGAGTGCTTTTTCGACAAACCGGAAAGAATTGAGGTTCTTCAGCTCGGTCTTGGTTCCCAAAGTCCTGGCGCCCCTGATCCGAACCGAAACATTCGCGTCACATCGAAGGCTTCCTTCCTCCATATTCCCGTCGCAGATCCCGAGGTA
>JACQPU010000254.1 GCA_016207365.1 Ignavibacteriales bacterium
ATTTGCTCGATCTGCGATCGCTGTGCTTCCGCCCAATCCACGTGTCCTTCTTCCATCTTGAGGATCTTTGTAAGCAGATCGGCAGAGGATTGATCCTGAACGTCGTGTGCGAGTGAGATCGCCTTGTTGTAGGAGCGAATGGCTTCCTGCTCTGCATCCTGGTCGCTCGTCAACATTTCCTGCACCGACGCGCCGATTTTCATCGGCCGCAGCTTGGAAACGACCGGCGTGCCTTCCAGGAACAGGATGCGCTGAATCAGCCATTCGGCATGATGCATTTCATCCCTGGCCTGCTTTTCAATCGTTTCGTGGAGTTTTGCATATCCCCAGTTCGCACACATTTCAGAGTGCACCATATATTGACTGATGGCCGTCAGCTCGTCAGCCAAGAGTTCATTCAGCACACTGATGAGTTTGTCGTTGCCTTTCATAGCGAATCCCGTTATTGGTTTCTGATGATTTGATTTCTAACCTCTGATTTCCGACCTCTGACCTCTGGCTGCTCACCGCTCCCCCTCATCACTCTTCACTTCTTTCGTCTTCACCTCCTCCATCCCCTCTTCTTTCCGCTTCTCCAATTCCAAAGGATGTTCTTCTGCCATCTCGCCTTCCGTCAAATGACCTGTTAGCCAGGCCATGCTCATGGGATACACATCCGGATTGAAGATCACATAATAAAAATGCCAGACGATAATAGACAGTGTCGCGAGCCAGGCCTCATAGAAATGAATCGTCCGTGCGATGTCCCATCCGAGCTTGGTTAAAAGACCCATGAACGTATTATCAAACCACATGATCACGCCGGTGAGAGCCATGACAATCGTACCCCAGACAAGGGCCCAGTACTCGCTCTTTTCAATGTAGCTGAACCGTCCGAATCTTGGCTTGACCCGGGAGAATCCAAAATTGTATTTCAGAACGGCGACGGCATCGCGTACGTCCTGCAGGCGCGGGAGCAAATCCCGGAAGAGCGCACGCCCACGCTCGGTGAGGGTAAGGTATCCGATGTGATAGAGGCTTGCTGAGACCATGACGACTGCGGCAATCCGATGGACAAGTCCGCGAAGATCGAACACGCTGTCGCTAAGACTGCGGATGGCAACCACCCACCAGGCCTCCGGATACCTCAGCATGAATCCGGTGATCACAAGCAGAATGAAACTCACCAGCAGGCTTCCGTGCTGGAGCCGCTCGCTGACCGTCATGCGAAGGTACAGCCCTCGGCCTGTGTGTTCAGGGATTTCCCCCCGCCGAATGCGCATTCTTCGCCTGGCTTTCTTGATGAAATCGGCCGTGTTATGAATGAACATTCCACCTACGATCGAGACAATGAGAAAGATGTAGGCTGTCGAAATCCAGTACAGCGCCGGTTCCTCATCCCTGGCGATGGAAACGTGAACTTTGCCAATGGCGAATCGCTCGTTTGCGCCCGGATGACATCCTCCGCACGTTTGTGCAAGATTATCCTTGTGCACCGGCGATGCCGGATCACTGGAGCGGAGGATCTTGTGCGACCCGTGACAGCTGGCACAGTTGGCGGCTTCAACAGATCCCGCCCTGACAGCAAGTCCGTGATAGCTGTCTGAAAATGTCTGGAATCGGTTTGCTGAGATGCCGTACTTTTCGGTCAGTGCGACGGACGTGTGACAGGGAGAACATACCTGTCCTGACACATTGAGCGGCGCAACGGGCGATCGGGGATCGGTGGGGGACAGAATGTTATGCTCCCCGTGGCAGTCCGTGCACACCGGTGCGTCCTTGACGCCCTTCAGGACGGCCTGACCGTGTACCCCGGCATTGAATTCGCCGGCAATGTCTTCGTGACAGGTTCCACAAGTTGCTGAAATCTGATGGCGATGTACTTTTGATAAGGGATCGGTTCCCTTGGCGACTTCATGGCTCCCGTGGCAGTCCACGCAGTTTGCCGCCTCTGCGTGTCCTCCGAGTAACGCCCTTCCATGTACACTCTTCTCATAGGCTGCGATAAACCCGGCCGACGGCGAAGTACGGGCGCGGACATTTGGATCATCGAGGTGACAGGAGAGGCACATCTTTTCCTGGGCCACTTTCAGCGCCTGCCTGGTTCTCCCCGGCCGCTCAGCGGTAATGTCGTTCCGGTGGCATGTGAGGCATGTCGGGCTGCCAGGGATTCCCTGGTGCGCAGCAGTAGCATGGGCCGAGGCCGAATAGGTGTGGTACGTCTCAGCATGGCACTGCTTGCATGTCTGCGAAATGTTCGCAGGGTGAAATACAGAACCGGCAACCTTGCGGGAAACGACATCGTGAGTTCCGTGACATGATTTGCAGGAGATATCCTTAGTACCATCCGTACCGGAAGCCCGGATCATCTGCGGGTGAAAAGCATGCTTTCGCGTCGCGTCCGTGTGGCAGGTCTTACAATTGACAGGAGTGATTGGGTCCTTATGAGGGATGTTCTCCGGATCGAAACCGGTATGACATGCGATGCACGAGAGGGCCGAGTGAGGCGATGCGGAAAGAATCTTCTCCTCGACAAACAGGGAAACTTCCTTCCCGCCCTTTTCCATTACAAGGTCCGGGTCAGTATGGCACGCGAGACAGTCTTCCTTTGACTGAGCAAACATTGGAACCGCGGAGAATGCGATAATGAGAGCGAGGAAGGAAGAGAAACGGGTAAAGGTGGGAAGGGAATGTGCCGGGATATGCCGGGTCATGAGAATTGGTATTGTTGATTCAGACGGATACAGACCAGCTCCCTGGGGGCTGAGTGCTCATTATACTGCCCCCTCATCGAACTTTCAACAGCGAAATGATCCCGCGGGATGAATCCCCCTAATTTGCCGCCTCATTCGGATTCGACAGCTCGTTGTTCCTCGGCACGCAGCAATCGCTTGCCGAACGACTTGAGCGTCAATACCGGGCAGGGTGCGAGGCGGATGACCCGTTCGGTCACGCTCCCGAGAAGCAGGTGCTCGATCCCTGAAAGCCCGTGGCTGGCCATGACGATGAGCTGGATGTCCTGACGCTTGGCAAAGGACACAATCTCGATGGCGGCACGACCTTCTTTAATATGGTATTCGATAGGAACATCCGGACCCCCGGCTCGTGCTGTCAATCGCCTCATTTCCTTCAGCGCCGTGGCTTCGAGCTCCGGGAACCAGGCTGAGAGCGAGGTTTGCCCTGTCACGTAGAATGACGGGTGAATCACCTCTTCGATCACATGCAGTACCCGGATGGTTGCATCGAGATCCGCCGCGAGGGATCGGGCCACCGACAGGGCTTGTACCGAATGATCCGAGAAATCCACGGGGACAAGCACGTGGGCGGGCGATGTTCGTCGTGCCGGATCGCGGACGCTCATGACCGCACAGGGCGCCATCCGGACAACGTCCTCGGCAACACTTCCCATCATGAGACGGTTAATACCCCTGCGTCCATGCGTCCCCATGACGATGACGTCAATTTCATGGTCTCCTGCATACTCAAGAATTGCGGAGGGGGCGGAGATCCCCCGGACGGTGTCTGTTATGGTCTTGATGTCGGTATACGTCTTGCTCGTCCCGGCCCGCGTGGCCCCGGGAAGACGGTCGATTTGTTCCTGGATCGAATCGAGCGAAGGCAGGTAGTGAGAAACCCCGTGCGGGTCGTTTTCAAGAGGGAGGAAAACGTGAAGAATGTACAGTTCTGCTCCATAGTGCTCGGCAAGCCATAGGGCTCTCACGAGGGCTTCGTTGGAACAGCGCGAGTAATCCGTCGGGAAAAGGATTTTTCGAATCTGAATCATGGCACGATCCTCCTCATGATCGCCGGGCCGTCAGGGATCATGAAGTTCTCAGTCGGAAGATTACTGGAACGGAGACTTTGACCTTGACCGGAATTCCCCTCTGCTTGCCCGGAATGAACGTGACTTTCTTGACGGCTTCCATGGCAGCTTCGTCACAGCCTGCGCCGATGCCTTTGAGAACCTCTGTTCTTGTGACACGGCCCTTTTCATCAACGTAGGCCAGGACGAATACGCGGCCCTGCACGCCGGCGCGGATGGCGAGTTCCGGGTATTGGAGAACCCGGGCCAGCGCCTCGGTCCCTCCGACGATCTGCGGCATGTCTTCAACAGCCACAAAGTACTGTTCTTCGTCTTCCGCCGAAAGTGAAGGCGGTGGCAGCACCTCTTGACCAGGCATCAGTTCTGTGCTTGCGAGCTCAATGTCCTCGATCTCTGTATCGCCGGGGGCTTCCACGGGAATTGCAGGCCGCGGTGGAGGTGGCGCTTTATGCTCCTGGCGCGTATGTTCGATCTCCTCCATCGTGACAACTTCCTGCCGTGCAGCAACGATTCTCTTAGCGGGCTTGATGTCGGGGAAAAACAGGAAAAGGAGGATGACGGCCAGTAGGGCTGCGCTCAACGATCCCTCAAAAACAACGCTCCTCGATGCTCCAAGGCGTTTGATGTCGCTTTGGTCCACCCTGGGGGCGATGCCCTCGGAGCGCCGCATGCGACTGAGAAACGTATAGCGAGTACGTCCAAGAATCATGACGGTACCTTTCGGCCGGCGGCCTGGTTATGACATCGCGAGCACAAGCTCGCCGCGATGTTCTTTTCTAGACGATGCACATTGATCGGTTTCCCGCAACGCGAGCAGAACCCTATGGTTCCTTGGGTGAATCGTTCAAGCACGGAGTGCATCTCTGCGGTTTTTGGAGATCCGCTCATGCGGAATACGCCGGTTTCATAAATTGTTTTAAGGATCTGGTCGTCTGATGGTTGTGGTGACCGGAGTATGTTGCGGACGGTCAGGTCCTGAACGACCTCTTTTAGACTCTGGCGGTAGTGCCGCTGGAGCATGGAATCGACTTGCTGCACCAGGGCCCGAATAATGCGTTGACGTTTCTGGGTCTCCACGGTACGATCCTCCCTCCTACGCGCGTTTGTGATCTTCTTGCTGTGCCGTGCTCCACGACCGCGTGTCGTGAACCGCCATAAGAACCGAAATCAGCTCGACAAGCAGATCGGTATTGATCGGCTTATAGAGGACAATGTCGGACACGGTGCGGATTGCCTGCTCGATTTCGGGCCTGGTATTTCTGAACACATGAAAGATGATAACCGGATAGTTTCCCTTCCGCCTACGAAGCACCTCAACAGTCTTGAGAATCTCCGGTGGAAATGGATGCAGATCCGCAAGGAGGATCGGCGGATTCAGTCTATTGGCATGATCTTCGAGTTTCGTGAGGTCAGTTTCGGATTCTACGACATAATGATCCTCAAGAAGCATCGTTAGGCTTCTGGCAACATCAGGATCCGGGCTGAACACCAGCAAGGGGTTTAGCTTCGCCGGTTCAGGAACCGCTTGCTTTAATGAACTATGTACATTTGTGCGCATGGGACTTCCTACCCGTAAGCGGGCAAGTTTTATGCCATAGGTGCGCCAGGTCGGGGGGAGGGCAGAGCTGACGAAATGGAACAGAAAAGGAAGATGAGAGCGAATTTCGGGGGGTTGGTATACAAAATCTGCGACGGGATTCCCAGAACTTGGAAAGCAGGGCCTGTCCCCCGGCTGTCCCGGCGTGCTAATCCCGGGACAGCGGAATCGAGAGTTCTTCGAACTTGCGATACAACGATGAGAGGCTGATGCCGAGGGCCTTTGCCGTTTCTTCTTTGTTATGGCCGTGGCTCGAGAGCGACTGCTGAATGAACTGTCGCTCGAAATGCTTGATGGCATCCTTGAGTGATTCGCTGGCGGACCGGAGGGACGGTGATCCGCCTGCATCGGGCGAGCGGAAGTACTCTGGAAGGTGCTTGAGCTCCACGAAGTCGCTGTCGCAAAAGATCACAGATCGTTCAACCACATTTTCCAGCTCCCGCACCTCACCTTTCCACCGGTAGTTGATAAGAGCAGTCATAGCCTCGTTGCTAAACCCCTTAACCGGCTTGCTCATCTGGTTTCTGTAGAGGCTGAGGAAGTGGTTTGCCAGCAGCGGGATATCCTCGGGCCGTTCCGTGAGCGAGGGGAGATGGATCTCGACGACGTTCAGTCTATAGAACAAGTCTTCCCGGAATTTCCCCTTTTCGACCTCCACACGGAGGTCCTTGTTGGTTGCCGCAATGATTCGTACGTCCATGGTAATCGCCTCTGTCCGACCGACCGGCGTGATCTCTTTCTGCTCGATGGCCCTCAGCAGCTTTACCTGGAGATGCTGGGGAATTTCGCCGACTTCATCGAGGAAGATCGTGCCGCCATCGGCTACCTTGAAGAGGCCGTCCTTATCCGCGCTTGCCCCGGTGAAGGAGCCTTTCTTATGGCCGAAGAGCTCGCTTTCAAACAACGTGTCAACGATGGCTCCGCAATTCACCGCAACGAACCTCCGTTGTCTGCGCGGACCATTGTAATGGATGGCACGGGCGACCAGTTCTTTTCCCGTTCCACTCTTGCCGGTAATGAGCACGGTGCCGTCACTCTGTGAAATGCGCTTAATCGTCTCGAAAACGTGCTTCATGCTCTGGCTTTGCCCGATGATCTGGTCGAAATCGTACGTTCGGCTCAGTTCTTTCCGAAGAAGGATGTTCTCGGTGGCGAGCTCACGGTGGTCCACGAGCCTGCGGACGCGGTGCAGCAGATCGTCAAACTCCACAGGTTTCAGAATATAATCATAGGCTCCTTTTCGCAGGGCCTGGATCGCCGTCTCGATCGAAGCAAACGCCGTGATGATCATGACAAGCGTCTGAGGCGATCGCTGGGTCACCCGTTCAAGCAGGTCGATGCCCCGTAATTCCGGCATCTCAATGTCCGTGATGATGATGTCAAACGGTTTGACCTCATGTTTCTTCAGCGCCTCCTTGCCGTTTGAGGCTTCTTCGACTTCGTAGCCTTCCTTCCGGAGCACGAAAGTCAGAGATTCACGGATGATTTGCTCGTCGTCGACAATAAGTATTCGAACAGCCATTTATTCACCTTTATATGGAAGTGTCACAATGAACGTACTGCCTTTTCCCGGAGAACTTTCCACAGTAATATCCCCGCCGAAATTCTTTACAATACCGTAGCTGACCCACAACCCCAAGCCTGTCCCTTTGCCAACCTCTTTGGTCGAATAGAACGGCTCGAAGATTTTTTCCACCTCACCGGGATCAATGCCCCGGCCGGTATCGGCAACAACCACACGGACAAACTGCGGGGTGTGTTCTGTTGTCAACCGGATCGTACCCGGAATGCCGTCGAGCGCGTCGACAGCATTCATGAGGATATTAATAAACACCTGAACGAGCTGGTCGGGCACAATGTGAAGTCTCGGAATGGCGGGGTTGAGATGAACGTCGAACCGGATGTGCTTGACCTTCTTTCCGTACTGGACGATATTGAGCGCGTCGCGGAGCACCTCATTGATTTCTGTAGGTTTGACCACGTAGCTGGACGGACGGGAAAAATCCACAAGATCGCGGATGATCCGTGTGATGCGATTGATCTGATTCTTGATCAGTTCGAGTTTCTCTTTGGCGAATTCGTCCTGTGTCGTGCGCAGAATTACCTGGACGAGGGACGAAATCGATGTCAGGGGATTTCCCACCTCGTGCGCGATGCCGGCGGCAAGGGTTCCGATGCTTTCCATTTTTTGCGAACGCACAAGCTGCCGCTCGAGCTCTTTCTGATGCGTGATATCCCGATGGGCGCCCATGAACCCCACGACCGCACCCTGCGGATCGATGATCGGTGAAATAACCAGTTCGGCCTGAAACAGCGATCCGTCCTTTCGCCTGTTCTCAACTTCTCCAACCCACATCCTTCCCGCCAGAATCTCGGTCCATACCTTGCGCCAGAATTCTTTGGAATGCTTTCCACTGCTGAGGATGTTCGGATTTCTTCCGATGAGTTCTGCGCTTTTGTAACCGCTCGTCCGTTCAAACGCAGGATTCACATACACCATCACGCCGGTGGCGTCGGTGATCTGAATCGGATTGATCGTGTGGTGAATGACGTTGGAGAATCGGAGGAGGTCCAGTTCCTTCTTTTTTAACTCCGTGATGTCGTTCACCACCAGAATTCTGAATGTCCCCTCCTTTGAGGTCAGTGTCCGAATGGTTATGTCGGCGTCGTACGGCGTCCCGTCAGCCTTGATGAAGACCATCTCGCACTTCCGCTCCTGAGTCTGGGAAGCAATCAGCCCGGAGAGTTCCTCGCGGAAGGATTCGGCCGCAAGGTTTTCAGCGGACATCCCGTTCAGCTGGTCGGATGGGTAGCCGGTCCCGTCCGATGCCGCCGGATTATGGTCAACGATCTTGGCGCCATGGATGACAAAGATCATCTCGGGCAGAAGGTCGAAAACCCGCCCATATCGTGAGAGGGGTACAGTCATATGCATCCGCTTAAGGTTTGGCAACGAGTCCGCAATGGACGTGCCAGTTTTTTCAAAAGTGAGAAGATTCGTTTTTGTCCTGATCTCAGCATAAGATACACAAAAGAATTCCCAGGAATAAGAAAAGCCGCAAAAGATTCCTAAAAACAGGAACTACTCCTGAAATCATCGGACAGTCATTACGGGGGAACTTTTGCAAAAAGGGGAAGCTCGATTCCCGAATTCAATATGTTCTTAAGAAAAAAGGGGGATTCCAGTTAAAAAGGCAAGCTGTGGGATTAGTGGAATTGGTGGAACAGTAATTGAGTGAATTGTGGAGCAACGGTGAGGAGGATTGCCATGGAAACATACTGGGATCTGATTCAGGCGAAGGTATGCCGGAAGTGTATGGATGGAGACGGCAGAGGGAATTGCAGGCTTCCGAGGACAGAATCATGTGGGTTGAAGGAATCTCTGCCGGAGGTCGTACGGATCGCCCGGGAAACACAGAGCGGCACGTATGAAGACTTTGTGAACGCCCTTCGCGCGCAAGTTTGCTCGCGGTGTCGTTACCAGCTCGACGACGGAACATGCCCGTTGAGGACAACGCTCGAATGTGCGCTCGATCGATACTCCCTGCTCGTGCTCGATGTGATTGATGGAACTCAGGCCAGCACGTTTTCACGTGCCTCATAGCAGGGAACACACAACATACGCCAAGGAAGTTCTTGACAAGGATGATGACATGACGAGGTCGAAACGTACAACAGATGAGGTGTTTGAAACTGAACAGGAAACGGCAGTTCAGACGGTTACAATTGATGGCAACGAAGCCGCCGCGACCATTGCACACAAGCTCAGTGAAGTAATCGCGATTTACCCGATTACGCCTTCATCGCCGATGGGTGAGTGGGCGGACGAGTGGTCCTCCCAGGGACGTCCGAACCTTTGGGGTAGCGTGCCGACGGTCATCGAGATGCAGAGCGAGGCCGGAGCCGCGGGTGCAGTGCACGGTGCTCTTCAGGCCGGAGCGCTCGCGACAACGTTTACGTCATCCCAAGGTCTGCTGCTGATGATCCCGAACATGTTCAAGATTGCCGGCGAGCTGACCCCGACAGTCTTCCACATTGCGGCAAGGACTGTAGCGACCCACGCCCTGTCGATTTTCGGCGACCACAGTGACGTCATGGCGGTGAGATCCACGGGGTGGGCAATGCTGTCCGCAAACTCCGTTCAGGAAGTGATGGATATGGCCCTGATTGCTCACGCGGCAACGCTGGAATCGCGGGTACCGTTCGTGCATTTCTTCGACGGCTTTCGAACTTCCCATGAGGTCATGAAGATCCATCAAATCAGCGATGACCACATCCATGCGATGATTGATGAAGAGCTTGTACGAGAGCATCGTCGCAGGGCGCTTTCGCCGGAGCATCCCGTCATTCGCGGTACCGCGCAGAATCCCGATGTTTTTTTCCAGATGCGGGAAACTGTGAATCCGTTCTACGCCGCTTGTCCGGGCATCGTTCAGAGTGTTATGGACAAGTTCGCGGACATTGTAGGACGGCGATACAACCTGTTCGATTATGTCGGTGATCCCGAGGCCGACCGCGTCATCATCATGATGGGCTCCGGTGCGGAAACGACTGAAGAGACCGTGGAGTACCTCATGTCAGCCGGGGAAAAGGTGGGAGTGCTCAAAGTCCGCTTGTTCCGCCCTTTTTCGGCCGACCGGTTCCTCCGGGAGCTTCCCCCAACGGTCAAATCCCTTGCAGTACTCGATCGGACAAAGGAGCCTGGCGCCGTAGGAGAGCCGCTCTACACCGACGTTCTCACCGCAATCGGCGAAACGCTCATGCACGGGAGTCTTCCATTCCAGACCCTCCCTCGTGTCATCGGTGGACGATACGGGCTCTCATCAAAGGAATTCACTCCCGCAATGGTCAGGGCTGTTTTCGATGAGCTGAAAAAGAAATTCCCCAAGAACCACTTTACGGTCGGGATCGATGACGACGTGAGTATGACGAGTCTTTCGTTCGATCCTGTGTTTACTACAGAGCCGGCTGACGTCGTGCGAGCGGTGTTTTATGGGCTCGGCTCCGACGGAACGGTCAGCGCCAACAAGAACTCGATTAAGATCATTGGGGAAGGTACCGACAAGTATGCGCAAGGATATTTCGTCTATGACTCCAAGAAATCCGGCACGACAACGATTTCACACCTGAGGTTCGGGCCGCGACCGATTCGTTCGACGTATCTCATCTCGCGGGCCAATTTCGTCGGATGCCATCAATGGTTCCTCCTGGAAAAACTCGATGTGCTCCAGAGTGCCGCGCCGGGTGCAACGTTTCTTTTGAACAGTCCCAATGGAGCCGAACAGGTCTGGCACCACCTGCCGCGGACGATTCAGGAGGAAATCATTGCAAAAGGCCTTAAGCTCTTCGTGATCGACGCCTACAAAGTGGCGAGGGAGACAGGGATGGGTGGACGCATCAATACGATCATGCAGACCTGCTTTTTCGCCCTCTCGGGCGTTTTGCCCAAGGATGAGGCAATTGCGGAGATCAAGAATGCGATCACCAAAACATACGGAAAAAAGGGTGACCGCGTGATTCAGCAGAACTTCAACGCCGTGGATGCGGCGCTGGAAAACCTGCACGAAGTAAAGGTGCCGGCCGCGGTTACGAGCGCGAGAGAACTTCCACCGCCGGTTGCAGACGAAGCAGACGAGTTCGTGAAACGCGTTACCGCGGCCATGATCGCCGGCCGCGGAGATGACATTTCCGTGGGTTCTCTCCCGGTGGACGGTACGTTCCAGACGGGAACCGCAAAATGGGAAAAGCGGAACATTGCCCTCGAGATTCCTGTGTGGGAAAGCGATCTATGCATTCAATGTAACAAATGCGCGATCATCTGTCCGCACGCAGCGATTCGCGTGAAGGCTTACGAGCCGGCTCTCCTTGAAAAAGCCCCGGCCACCTTCAAGTCGATGGAGTACAAGGGGAAGGAGTTTGGTGAAGTGAATTACACCGTGCAGGTGGCTCCCGAAGACTGCACAGGATGCCAGCTGTGCGTGGAGATCTGTCCTGCACGCAGCAAAACAGACCCAACGTTCAAGGCCCTGAACATGAGGCCTCAGCCCCCTCTGCGAGAACAGGAACGGGAAAACTTCGAGTTCTTCCTCGGCCTTCCTGAAATCGATCGGCGGATCATCAAGGCAGAGACAGTAAAGGGGTCGCAATTCTTCGAGCCCCTCTTCGAATTCTCCGGCGCCTGCAGCGGGTGCGGCGAAACACCCTATGTGAAACTCGTGAGCCAGCTTTTCGGTGATCGTGCTCTGATAGCGAATGCCACCGGTTGTTCTTCGATCTACGGCGGTAACCTCCCCACGACGCCCTGGACCGCTAACCGCGATGGCCGCGGTCCGGCATGGTCGAATTCCCTTTTCGAAGACAACGCGGAGTTTGGACTCGGTATGCGGGCAACGACCGACAAGCTCAACGAGTTCGCGCGGGAACTGGTTGCGGCGCTGGTGGACAAGATTGGTCCGGAGCTGGCCGCAAGCCTCCTCCAGGCGGATCAGTCCGACGAGGCCGGGATTTATGAACAGCGAGAGCGCGTGAAGGTATTGAAAGATCGGTTGAAAGCGATCGATACGCCTGAAGCCCGGAACCTTTTCGAACTCGCTGACACGCGTGTGGCGAGAAGCATCTGGATCATCGGCGGCGACGGATGGGCATACGACATCGGGTTTGGCGGACTGGATCACGTGCTCGCGTCGGGTAGAAATGTGAACATTCTTGT
The DNA here is from genome assembly GCA_016207365.1 of Ignavibacteriales bacterium. GTDB lineage: Bacteria > Bacteroidota > Ignavibacteria > UBA10030 > UBA10030 > JACQPU01. The sequence continues at coordinate 12,109 of JACQPU010000254.1, forward strand.
GCTGGACACCGAGGTGTATTCCAACACCGGCGGGCAGATGTCCAAATCCACTCCACGGTCTGCGGTGGCAAAATTTGCCGCAGGAGGAAAACCGACAGCCAAGAAAGATCTTGCCCTCATGGCCATGTCCTATGGGAATGTCTATGTCGCGCGTGTTGCGCTTGGCGCAAATGACGCTCAGACCGTGCGTGCGTTCATGGAGGCCGAAAAGTACAACGGACCTTCGATGATCATCGCCTACGCCCATTGCATCGCCCACGGGCTTGACATGACCCAGGGAGTTGCCAATCAGAAACTTGCAGTCGACACGGGATACTGGCCGCTCTTTCGTTACAACCCCGCGCTCCAGGAGACCGGGAAGAATCCACTTTCCCTTGATTCCAAAGAGCCAAAGATTCCGGTGAGCGAGTTTACGTCTCGCGAAGACCGGTTCAGGATTCTGCAAAAAATCGATCCGGATCGTGCCCGGGAACTCGCCGAGCTTGGGCAAAAGGACGTTGACGAACGCTGGAAAGTCTACGAACGACTTGCAACGGACAAGCGGCCTGAAGATGGCCGAACCGGCTCAACAAAGAAAGGAGACGCCACATGAAACACATGTCAGAGGTTGAGGAGGCCATCCGAACAGCGGTTTGCACTGAATGCCTGTACCCTTCCGGCATGGGCATGTGTGGATGCGGTGAGTGGAAGGATTGTCCGCTGAACAGATTTCTGCCTCAAGCCTTGGACGCCGTGATGGCGGGAAAAAGCCCTTCACTTGTCGAGTACTTCCAGCAGTTTCTGCGCGATATGGAGATGAGGAGGGGCGAAATCGCGGAAACCGAACAAATTCCGCGGGAAGACGTCGATTGGTTCAACCAGTTTCTTCCTGTCATTGCCCAGGCGGTTGAGGAATTAAAGGCAAGGGATTTGGCGGCACGGAGCCGCGGCAGAGTGCATTGAGTTGCTGATGCCGACGAAAATCGTCATAACGGGGTCAAATGGCCAGGTTGGCCGCACGGTGCTCCAGAGGCTCCTGGATTCCAACGCCGAGCTGACGACACTTGTGCGACATGCCGCCCCGTTGCGTTCGGGAAAAACCCTGGTGTGCGGGCTTGATGATCCCCGGGCCCGACGGTCCCTCGAGGCCGCTGATGTGGTCATTCATCTTGCAGGATCGCTCAGGCCGAAAGTCTCCGACACCTATTACGGATCGAATGTTGCAACTGCCGCGGCAGTGGCGGCAGCAGCGCGGGGTTCCAATGTGAAGCGCATTATCACGCTCAGCTATGTCAATGCCAACGAAGCTTCTTCGAACGAGTACCTACGAACCAAAGCCCAGGCGGAGCGCGTGCTCCAGGAAACAAGAATCCCAACAGTCATCATTCGCTCCACACACATTATTGGTCCACCTGAGGATCCGGGCCCGACGGCCCTCGCCCTGTTGTCACAAGATGGCGAACCGGTGAAGATCCTCGGAAACGGTTCCAATATTGTGGCTCCTGTGTTTCGTGACGACGTGGCGGAAGTGCTCGTGCGCGCCGTTGAAAACGGAAGGCCGGGAGTGTACGAGGTGTGTGGACCGGAGCGGATGACCATCAATGAGCTGGCATTCCTGCTGAACAAAAATCCCAATGTGCCGGTGCGTCATCTTCCGATAAGGTTGGCGATGTTTCTCTCGCGCGTAATCCCCGGTCTTACCCGTCCCCTTGTCGAGGTGATGACGGAGCCATGTGTCGGCGATTCCGTTGCTGCTGCACGGGAATGGGGAGTCACGCTCCATGCATTGGGCCCGATCTGGAACTCGTCGATTCCGCGCGAATTGACGTTCCATGCCCGGGAATGTGTTGCCGAACTTTCCGGATGAACAGCACAAGGCCATGAACCCGCACCGACAGAAATCGATCACGCGTCTGTGGCACACGACACTCCGAACGATGGAAACATCGGCGTTCCTTTGTTCCAGGTCGGAGGGTGAGGATTTTGTTTGCAGTACCTGCGGGCTTCCGGTAAAGCCTTGCCTAGAGCATCCCCGGCATGAATGTCGGGATAAGATTCAGGGTGCCACAGATTTCCAGACGATCCGCGAGCGGTTTCGCTCCGCCCAGAACCATCGACCTCTTGTGTGTGATGTATGCGGACGGCCGCTGAGTGAGCAACATCTCCGCAGGCGTCCGCTGAGCGAGGTGTGCCCGGCTTGCCGTGGACCGCTCACACGACGAAAATAGCGCAGTTGTGAACAAAGGAACATCCCATGATACGTAAACAAGATGCTCTCGATTATCATTCGCATGGACGACGCGGCAAGGTGGAGGTTGTACCTTCGAAACCCTGCCAGACCCAGCGCGATCTCTCGCTTGTCTATACTCCCGGAGTCGCTGAACCCTGCCGGGAAATAGCCGAACGTCCTGATGATGCTTATCTCTACACGGCCAAGGGGAATCTCGTTGCCGTTGTCTCGAATGGAACGGCTGTCCTCGGTCTCGGGGACATTGGTCCCCTGGCCGGTAAGCCGGTGATGGAAGGAAAAGGCGTGCTTTTCAAGCGCTTCGCGGACATCGATGTATTCGACATTGAGGTGAACACGCATGATCCTCAGGAGGTCATCAATGTTGTGCGCCTCCTGGAACCTACTTTTGGCGGCATCAATCTTGAGGATATCAAGGCGCCCGAATGTTTCCTCATCGAGGAAGAGCTGAAGAAAGTCATGAACATTCCGGTTTTTCACGACGATCAGCACGGTACGGCGATCATCAGTGGCGCAGCTCTCCTCAATGCCCTCGAGATTACCGGAAAGTCGATCCGCGATGCCAAGGTTGTGTTCAGCGGCGCCGGTGCTGCCGGAATCGCGTGTGCACACCACTATGAGAAGCTTGGTGTCAGAAGGGAAAACATGATGCTCGTAGATACCAAGGGAGTGGTCTATCAGGGGCGGAAGGCAGGAATGAATCCCTACAAGGAATACTTCGCGGTGGACACAGGGGCTCGGACGTTGGCCGATGCCATGAAAGGAGCCGATGTGTTTTGCGGTGTTTCGGCGAAGGACATCGTAACACGGGAGATGGTTCGTTCCATGGCGGATCGCCCCATTGTGATGGCGATGGCGAATCCGGACCCTGAAATCACATACGAAGAGGCAACAGCCGCCCGCGATGATATTATCATGGCAACGGGCCGGTCGGATTACCCGAACCAGGTCAACAACGTTCTGGGATTCCCGTTCATTTTCCGTGGGGCCCTGGACGTGCGTGCCTCTGCCATTAACGATGAGATGAAAATTGCGGCGACCATGGCACTGGCGAACCTGACAAAAGAGGATGTTCCCGATTCGGTGATCAGGGCGTATGGCCGAAAACGAATCGAATTCGGACGGGAATATATCATTCCAAAGCCTTTCGATCCGCGCGTCCTCTGGTGGGAAGCAACCGCCGTTGCGAAAGCCGCGATGGAATCGGGCGTCGCAAGATCTCCGATCAAGAACTTCGAAGCCTACAGAGATTCTCTGGAAGCTCGCCTGGGAAAATCGCGCGAGGTCATGCGGTTCTTCATACACCGCGCACAGCAAAGGCCAAAGCGCATTGTGTTTCCCGAGGGTGAGGAAGAGAAGATCCTCCGGGCAGCCAGCATCGTGCTCGAAGAAAACATTGCGAAACCAATTCTCCTCGGAAGCCGCAGCCTGATCGCCCAACGCATCAAGGAACTGGGCCTCGAGCTGGAGGGGGCGGAAGTGATCAACCCCTCTAAGTCTCCTCACCACGACGCGTACGTCACTGCGTATTATGATCTCCGTCAGCGAAAGGGAAGGACACGGTACGACGCGGAACGTGACATGAAGACTCACAACATTTTCGGAATGATGATGGTCCGGGAGGGAGAAGCGGATGGACTGATTTCCGGTCTCACGCAGCATTATCCCAACACCGTTCGGCCGGCTCTCCAAATTATCGGCCGAAAAGACGATGTCAGCATCATTGCGGGCCTGTATATGATGGTCTTCAAGAACCAAACGGTGTTTATCGCAGACGCAACCGTGAACATCGATCCCACAGCGGAAGAACTTGCGGAAATTGCCATCCTGGCAGCCCGCAAAGTGCGTCAGTTGGATATCGACCCGGCGGTGGCCATGCTCTCTTTCAGCAATTTTGGGAGCACGCGGCACCCGTTTACGGAAAAGGTCAGAAAAGCAGTCTCGATCGTCAAGCAACGGGAACCTCAATTGATGGTAGACGGTGAAATGATGGCGGATACAGCCGTCGCACCGGAAATCATGGAGGAGTTCTTCCCGTTCAGCACGCTCACGAAGCCGGCGAATGTCCTCATTTGCCCCGACCTCACGTCTGCCAACATTGCCTATAAGTTGCTGGGCAAACTGGGAGGCGCGACGGCGATCGGACCTATCCTTATGGGTATCCGCAAACCGGTGTATCTGCTTGCGCCCGGCGTTGAAGTTGCTGACATAGTAAACATGACCGCGATGGCCGTTGTGGAAGCACAGCAGCAATCCGATTCTTCCGGCTTAAAGACCGTCGCAAGAGAGGAACCGTTCGAAATTCACCATAATTGAAGCGCAGCGGTCCCGCGAGGACCGGCGTGGCACGAAAGGAACCAAAACGCATGATACGAGGAACAATCATTGTTGCGGAGGACATCTGCAAGGGCTGCGAACTGTGTATCACAGCCTGTCCCCAGGAGAGCATCGGCCTTTCGGACCGGATGAACAACCTCGGGTACCGCGTCGTCCATCTCGTTTTGGACAACTGCACCGGGTGTGTGAATTGCGCGCTTGTCTGCCCCGAAGGCGCCATCACGGTTTATCGAACAAAGAAAACAGGGAAGGCCGAGTCAAAAACCAGCGTGGGAGTTGAACAATGATTGTGCACGATAACGAACCCGGATTAATGAAGGGCAATGAAGCGCTCGCAGAATCCGCCCTCCGGGCAGGCCTTCAGGCTTACTTTGGCTATCCGATAACACCACAATCGGAGATTCTCGAATATCTGACAGCGGAAGGAGCACAGCGCGGATGTGTCGTCCTGCAGGCTGAAAGCGAGTTGGCAGCCATCAATATGGTCTACGGCGCTTCCGGGGCAGGTGCCCGCGTCATGACGTCTTCATCGAGTCCCGGTATCAGTCTTATGCAAGAAGGTCTCTCGTACATGGCTTCTGCCCAACTGCCTTGCCTCGTCGTTAATGTCAACCGCGGCGGACCAGGTCTTGGTACAATTCAACCTGCCCAGGGAGACTATTTTCAGGCAACAAAGGGAGGAGGACATGGAGATTATCACTTGATCGTCCTTGCGCCCTCCACCGTGCAGGAAATGGCGGACTTCGTATTTGACGCGTTCCAACTTGCCGAGAAGTATCGCAACCCCGCAATGATTCTGGCCGACGGAGCGCTTGGGCAGATGATGGAGAAGGTCATTCTCCCGAAACAGGGATCGCTTCCGAATCTACCCAGACCCTGGGCAACGACAGGGAAACCTTCAGACCGCGAACGGAATATTATCACGTCACTGTTCATCCAACCCGAAAAAATGGAACAGGTGAATCTCGTTCTCCAGGAGAAGTATGCACGACTGCAGGAGGAAGTGCGTTTTGAGGCTCTGCAGACCGAGGGTGCGGAGATTTTGCTCGTGGCGTATGGTCTTTCAGCGCGCATCTGCCAGAAAGCCCTGGAGCTTGCCCGCGCCAAAGGAATCAAAGTTGGTCTTCTGCGCCCCATTACCCTCTATCCATTTCCGTCGGCCGCACTCTCAGATCTTGCCGAAAACGTCGGTGCGATTCTCACCGTCGAAATGAATGCCGGGCAAATGGTCGAGGACGTGAGGCTCGCCGTAAACGGCCGCAGGCCGGTGCTGTTTCTGGGGCGGATGGGTGGAATGATTCCTTCGCCCGAGGACGTCTTGAACGAACTCGAGGTTATGACAGACCGCCTCGTTCCCCAGGAAGAAAGGAGCTGATCACCATGGAACACGTCGCAACGAGCGTCGATGGAATGGAACTTGTCTACGAGCGTCCTTCGACACTCACCGACACCCCAATGCATTACTGTCCCGGGTGCGCACATGGTGTTGTGCACAGGGTGCTGATGGAAGTCATTCAGGAAATGGGCATTCAGGACCGAACGGTTGGGGTCGCTCCGGTGGGGTGCTCAGTGTTCGCTTACAATTACATGAATATTGATATGCAGGAAGCGGCGCACGGACGCGCCTCGGCGGTCGCGACAGGGATCAAACGGATTCTTCCCGACCGGTTCGTCTTCTCGTATCAGGGGGACGGCGATCTTGCCGCAATCGGTACCGGCGAAACCATCCATACAGCGAATCGTGGGGAAAATATTCTTGTCGTGTTCATCAACAACGCGATCTACGGAATGACCGGCGGACAAATGGCGCCCACAACACTGCTCGGTATGGTGACTTCTACGACGCCGTACGGTCGTGAATCCGCTGTTATGGGTTTTCCACTGAAAATCACCGATCTCGTGGCTCAATTGCCGGGGGCATACTACGTAACGCGGCAATCAGTTCATACACCGACGGCAGCGCGGAAACTGAAAAAGGCGATTAGAAACTCTCTGGAGTACCAGAAGCAGAATCGTGGAACTTGTTTCATTGAGGTGGTTTCCAATTGTCCTTCCGGATGGAAGATGACTCCGAGGGAATCGAACGAATGGATGGAAAAAAATATGTTCCCGTTTTATCCGCCCGGCGACTTGAAAATTCCGCGGGGATAAACATGGACGCGACACGATACACGAGGGTCATCTCGAAGGAAGAAGCCGAAAAGGGATTTGTTTTTGTGGTAAAAGACAGGCTGCCGTTCTTTCCTCTGGCGGGTGCATCGTTCGAAATTGTGCAGGGGTCCGTCGTTCGGCCTGCGAGGATTGAGTCGTACCCGTGCATGTGTCGGGGACCGGAGAAACCGCACAACCATTATTATGTTCGATATGAAGGATTGTGCGTTGGCGATCAGGTGACTCTCAGGAAAGACGGAAAAAAGGCCAGACGCTACGTCCTGCTTGTGCGGAGCACTGCCGGCAGACGGGAATTCTGCGGATGACGCAAACCAGGAGCAAGCATGAATCAATCTTATGAGATCGTCATTGCGGGGTTCGGGGGGCAGGGCGTGCTCTCACTTGGCCAGATCATTGCATACGCAGCCATGATCGAAGGCAAGGAAGTAAGCTGGATGCCGTCCTACGGACCCGAAATGCGGGGTGGTACTGCCAACTGCATTGTTATCGTCTCGCCGACAAGAATCAGCTCTCCGATCATCTCGCGGTTCGATTCGGCGATCGTGCTGAACCAGCCATCGCTTGAGAAATTCGAGCCGACCGTGAAACCCGGCGGTTTTCTGGTGTACGAGGTTTCCACGATCATTCACGCTCCCCAAAGAATGGATATTGATAGCCTGCCTGTGCCGGCACTGATGGAAGCGAACAAGCTGATGAAGAAACAGGTTGCCAACATGATCCTTTTGGGGGCGTTTCTTGCCCGAAAACCAGTGATCGAGGTTTCGAATGTCATGTCGGCCCTGGCGAAGGTTCTCCCCGAACGGCATCATCACCTTCTTCCGTTAAATGAGAAGGCTCTGGAGATAGGTACGGCGCTCGGCTCAACTATTTCGGTGGAACAAAACTAACGACGAGGAAGGGCAATTCCATGGATTCCCGTGAAATTCACTGTGAACACGCATGCCGCGAGACGTGCGCCATGCTGAAGAAGGCTCTTCGTCTCGAAGAGAACCTGCTTGAGTTCTACCGCCAGGTGCACGCCGAATGTGATTACCCCGACATTCAAGCATTTCTGACCGACCTCATTGACCGGCATAAAACTGCATCTGATCGCGTGGCAGAGAAACTGTCCGAGATGCGCGCGCGTGGTGAGACGCTCGACGGAGTCATGGCGAGCTTTGATCCAGCAGGGTGTTAAACACGCCGTGAAATGTGAGAAGTGAACACGTAAGGATCTCGTGAGCCGTACCATTGAATAACCTGAGACTACGAAACGGGAATCAGATGATTGCCGAGGGTGCGGTGCAGGCCGGTTGCCGGTTCTTCGCCGGATATCCCATCACGCCTGCGACAGGCATCTTCAAGGGCATGGTCGACATGCTTCCTGCACAGGGCGGGCTTGCTCTCAGCGCGCCCGATGAGATCTCAGCGATCGCCTACGCCATAGGTGCATCCCTTCGCGGCATTAAGTCCATGACAGCCACGTCCGGACCGGGATGGGCGCTGATGACGGAATCTGTACAGTATGCGTTGATGACAGAAACCCCACTTGTCATTACGTTGGTGCAGAGGTTGGGACCAAGCACAGGTGGAGCAACGCAGGGTGCACAGGGAGATGTTTTGTTTGCAGAGTACTGCACTTCGGGTGGGTACACGATCCCCGTGCTTTGCCCTGTCAATGCGACAGAGTGTTATACGCTCACCATCCTCGCTTTTACCTGGGCTGAGTTGTACAGGACTCCTGTCATTCTTCTGACGGATAAGGAAATTGCCATGACGGCTGAAAGAATCGACGACGATGTGCTGCCGAACATGACCGCCCAGGAGCGCCTGACTTCCAAGTCCGGGTCAGCGGTGGGAACGTATGATTTTGACTTCCCGCAGGAGATTCCCGCCTTTCGCCCCGTGGGCGGATTGGAAAAGGTTACTGTGACAGGATCTGCGCATGACAAGCAGGGAAGACTTCAAAAGAATACTCCCGAAACACTTGAAGTCCTGAAACATCTGGAAGAGAAAATCCGATGGAGGGAAAACGATTTCTGCGTTGTAGAAACCGATCTGCAGAAGGGAGCCGAATCGCTTGTGGTGAGCTACGGTGTCACAAGTCGCGCGGCTGCTGAGGCGGTGGCACGTGCGCGGGCAGATGGAACGAAGGTCTCTTTCCTCGGCATCAAGTCTCTTTTTCCCGTTCCACGGAGGGCCGTTGCGAGAGCCCTCAAAGGTATCCGTACCGTTTTTGTGGCAGAGGAGAATTACACCGGCCTCTACCGTTCAGTTCTCCTGCCGCTTCTTGGCGGCACAGAGGTTCGTGGAATCAACAAGGTGGGGTCGATGATCACTCCGCAGGAAATCCTCGCCGCTCTCAGCGAACCCGCATGAGCCAGGCGAACCTCCACATCGTCCGCGAAACTTATCTGAGGGAAAAACCCGTTTTCCCGTTCTGCAAAGGATGCGGCCACACCCTCGTCCTGCGAAAGCTCGATGAGGCATTGGATGCGCTGCAAATCCCGCCCAGGGATGTGGCTCTCGTAACGGACATCGGGTGTATCGGCCTTGCCGACGCGCTGTTCGCAACCATCCATACGGTACACACAACCCATGGTCGCTCGACGGCGTTTGCCACGGGCATCGCATTGGCGGATTCTGTGCTCGCGGAGCGCCGCTTGAAGACTATTGTGCTGATCGGTGATGGGGGAGCGATGATCGGTCTTCAACACCTGGTCCACGCGGCGATGCTGAATGTGGACGTTACGGTGCTTGTTTGCAACAACTTCGTGTATGGAATGACCGGAGGGCAGGGTTCATCTCTGACTCCCGAGGGCTTTATCACTGCGACCACGCCGAACGGCAACGTTGTTCCACCAATCGACTTGTGCGGAATCCTGAAAAACAGTCATGCACCGTTTGTGGCCCGGGCGTTAGCGACTGATCGATCCCTTACAGAAACGATACGGGAGGCAATTGCAACCCCAAACTTCGCCCTCATAGAAATCCTTGAACTCTGCACGGAATATGCTTCCAGGCGCAATCGGCTTGGTGGCTCTGATTTGAGAGATCTCGCTGAACAAAATGGCTGGCAGCTTGGACAGATTGTGAAGCGAACCGACCGGCAGCCGTATTTTAGCAGGATGGTACCAACGAATGGCCAGGAACACCGATGGGAGGGGAGGCGGATAGAAGCCATCCAACCTCCGACGCACGCGCTTCGGAAGACACTTGGCGTGGTCGTCGCTGGAAGCGCAGGGGAACGTGTACAGTCCTCCGCAGCTGTGTTTTCCGAGGTCGCCCTGGGGGAGGGGTATTCAGTGACCCAGAAAAACGACAATCCTGTAACTCAGGGAACGGGCTTCTCCCTTTCGGAGATAAAAATCGGTCCTGAGCCCATCCTCTACACGGCTATTGAACACCCAGATGTTCTTGCGATCCTCTCTGCAGATGGTTGGCGTGAAGCCGTTGCAGCGGGATGGATGGAAAGGCTTGGATCGGACAGTGAGGTGTTTTTGGATGAAGACATTCCGGTGGATTTCAACGGAGCACACCTCAAGCGGCTTCCGTTGCGGAGAATGTTCGGTGCAGAGTGGACTGCGATGGGATTGCTAACGATGCTTGGGGTGAAATACCGGATTGCGTCGTTTGTGGATCTTCTTCAGGCAATACGGGTGGCCTTTGGAGATCGAGCCGCGGATGCGGTGAAAACGGGGTATGATGAACTTAAGAAGAACGAGGCGGTATCATGAAGACATCAACGGAAGCGGGTAAGGGGACAACCTTCAATAACCCGATCGACCTTCTTCTCCATGATCACGAAAAAGGAATGGTTCAACTAAGCCTCCTGGAGCAGGCCGCCGAGTCGATCCGGGTAAACGGGTTTTCACCCGAAGCGTTTGAGCAGATCGCGGCCACCATCCGCTGGATGAACACCGAAGTACGAAAGCATACGGAAATCGAGGAGCGGCTCGTGTTTCCTCTTGTGGAATCGCATATGAAATCCCTCGCGGAACAGGTGCGGGGTGAGCATCGGGATCTCTGGGATGCCTTTTCTGACCTTCTTGCCGCCGTGAAAGAAGTGGAGGAAGGACGGTTGCATGGAACCTCAATCAGAAACGTTGTCTCTATTGCGGAGATGATTGTGGAGCTTATGCGGACACATATCAGACGCGAGAACACCATTCTCTTTCCTGCTATCAGGCAACTCTTATCAAACAAAGAACGTCAGGATCTGCTCGAGGCGATTCAGAAAGCTTTGTAAGGATCCGGCGTGGGAGAACAGTATGCAACGCATCATTAGAAAGGCAACGACGTTTTTCGAGATTCCGCTGGACCTGCGAAGCCGGGTTGTCATTCTCGTGGGCGCTGCATTGCTCACCCCGGTTTTCGTCCTGCCTCTGTGGCAGGTGGACTTTCAATCGGACCGCTATCCGCAGGGATTGATGTTAAAAATCTATTCCCATACGCTGGAAGAGGGAAAACCCGGGGACCTCCTCGAAATCAACGCTCTCAATCATTATCTCGGCATGAAGCCCCTGGAACCTGAAGAGATCTCACAGTTCCGATGGTTCCCTTTCCTGCTGGGGGTATGCTTTCTCCTCGCCTTGAGAACCGCGGTGCTCGGAACGATGTCGAGACTCGTTGATCTCTTTGTGCTCGCCGTCTATCTAGGACTCTTCACTCTTTGGAGCTTTCACACGACGCTTTCGAAATTCGGCCAATCGCTGAATCCGTTTGCAACGGTGAGGGTTGAGCCATTCACGCCGCCCCTGGTGGGTGAGATCAACGTAGCGCATGTTCTGATCAAGAGCGGGCCCGAGGCAGGGGCATTCCTTCTCGTTATTGTTCCGCTTGCCTGGCTTGCAGCTGTCGTGCTTTCCTGGAAAACGTGGTCAGCGGAAAATCAGCCGGGCCCCGACTACATTTCCTGAAAAAAGACTTGACAAAGACGGAGAAATGGCATAATTTAAGATAAGAAAGTCTGATTATGAGCATAATCTTCAGTCGACAATGTGAATATGCACTCCAGGCGGTCACCTATCTGGCTTTGAAGACCAATGGGGAAATGACCTCCATCAAGGAACTTGCCAAAAAGCTTGGAATCCCGTACCACTTTCTTGGAAAGATTCTCCAGGATCTGACCTACAAGGGACTCCTGGTTTCTCAGAAGGGTCCTTCCGGCGGTTTTCGGCTGGCGATGCCGGCAAAGGATATTACGCTCTTTCATGTGGTCGAGGCGATTGACGGAGTTGGATTCACAAAGAACTGTGTTTTAGGATTCCCCGACTGCTCCGGTCAAAACCCTTGCGCCGTGCATGAGAAGTGGGCGGGTTTGAGGGACGGTATTTACTCGATGCTCGTAAATAAGAACATCGCCCAGATTGCGAAGGAAACGCGAAAACCGGAATACGTCTGATTTTTTTTGGCGTGAAATCAGATAATAATATCTGAAATACATGTCCTTCCCTGCCGTGCAAACCAAAGAATTGACGCTTCCCCAGAGGCGGAGAACTGATCGACAAGTTTCGAGGAAGATTCCGCCTGAGCTCCGAAGATGGAAAATCGACTTCTCAACGGAGACGAATGTCTTCAGACGATTGGTCTGGAGGTTGAAAGAAGACGCTCAGTTCCTCCGGACGGCCATCCAACTCGCCTTCGCGCTTCTCTGTATCTGGATCGGCTATGAATTTCACCTCTTTGTGAAGTGGGGGATATCAGGTGGGTCGGAGTCGTACGTCGCACGTCCGCCGGGCGTGGAGGGCTTCCTTCCGATCAGCGCATTGATGAGCCTTTCGTACTGGATTCAGAACGGCATCATCAACAATATTCATCCGGCTTCGATCTTCATTCTACTGGCGATTGTCGGGATCGGACTGCTGCTGAAAAAAGCGTTCTGCAGCTGGCTGTGTCCCCTTGGAACATTAAGCGAGGCGCTCTGGCTCCTGGGCGAGAAGATGTTCGGAAGGAATCTCAGGGTGACGCGCTGGCTCGATTATCCGCTCCGTTCTCTGAAATACCTTTTGCTTTTTTACTTTGTTTATGCGATTGCCTCGATGGATGTGTCATCACTCCGTCATTTCATTTACAGTCCTTACAATAAAGTGGCGGATATCAAGATGTATCTGTTCTTTGCCGAAATCTCGTCGTTTGCCCTCTGGACCATCCTCATTCTGATGGTCGGTTCCATCATCATCAAGAACTTCTGGTGCCGCTACCTCTGTCCATATGGCGCGTTGCTTGGCCTCGCAAGCTTTTTAAGCCCTCTGAAAATCACGAGAAACAAGACGACGTGTATCGACTGTGAACTCTGCACGAAAGCTTGCCCCTCGTCGATTAAAGTCCACAAAGCCGGCAGGGTGTGGAGCGATGAGTGTATGAGCTGCCTGGAATGCGTTGAAGCGTGCCCGGTCAAGAACACGCTTGTGATGAGCGCCTCCCCGCGCACAACGAGGCCGGTGCCTTCATGGGTCTTCGGTGCGCGGATAGCGGGTGTGTTCGTGGGTGTGACGGGCCTGGCCATGCTCACCGGACATTGGCAGAATGGAATCACGAAACAGGAATATCAACGCCGTTTTCAGGAACTGAATAAACCGGTGTATCAACACTTTCGCGGAAGCGTTCCGGAGTATGCGCCGAATGACTGATTCAATGATCGTAGACGACATCAGGACCTTTTACGACGCTCTTGCCCCTGAGTACGATGTCATGACTGATTTCCCCAGGCGGTTCGCCCATGAGCGCCCATTTTTCCACATGCTTGTCGAAAAATTCAACCTGCGAACTGCTCTGGATGCCGGGACCGGAACCGGGTTCCATGCCCTCCTCCTCGCGCAACTTGGGCTCTCGGTGACGGCCATTGACATTTCACTCGCAATGCTCAAAGGCGTTTCACAGCATGCAAAAGCGATGAAGCTGAAGATAGAAACCGTGGAAACGCCGTTTCAAACGGCATATCAGGTGCTCAACCGGGAATTTGATTTTGTGCTGAGCATGGG
>JACQPU010000282.1 GCA_016207365.1 Ignavibacteriales bacterium
AGATAATAGCGTAAAGATCCATCCTATCCCTGCTTCGGCTGCTCGGACTTCTGTTTTGCTTCTGCTGCTGCCGCGGCAGTGGCCTTCTTTGCCGCAGCTTCCTCCTCGGCCTTCTTGAGCTTTGCCTGGGCCGCTTCGATCTGATCCGGACTCATACTGCTGAAGTGGTAAATCAGGTTGTGACGGTCAAATTCGGAAAACTCATACACATCCGTCATGACAATACACTCGGTGGGACAAGGGTAGACGCACAATCCGCAATAACAGCATTTCGCAATATCGATGTCGAAGAGCGGAACGTGCAGGCGCTTCTTATGTCCGGTGGAGGTAGTTCCCAGATCCTGGTCCGGAGTCGATTTAACGGTTTCTATCGTAATGCAATCCACGGGGCAGGCCAACGAGCACTGGTCGCATCCTATGCAATCGTCGATATTCACGTAGAGTCGGTTCCGCGCCCGCTCAGGCATCTTGAGCTTCACGTCCGGATATTGAACCGTCACGGCCGGCGTCAACAGATGCCGGATTGTGACGCTCATGCCGATGGCAATCGACGAAAGCGCCCGCCAGATGGTTCTAAAATATGTTCGGACAGCTTCCATGCTTTTTTATGGTCATCCAATCACAAGACGAGGATCAGACCAACGCAAAACAAGCACACAAAAAGGAACGGAATCAGGACTTTCCAGGAAGTATACATGAGCTGGTCGACGCGGAGACGCGGAAGCGTCCACCGGATCCAGATTTGAAGGAACACGAAGAAATACCCTTTCAGAACGATCCAGAACACCCCCCACAGTGGGCCCGACATGAGTTCCCCGAACGGACTCGACCATCCACCCAGGAACAAACAGGCCGCAATGCCCGAGACGAGGAACATGTTCGCGTACTCGGCAAGATAGAAAATCGCGAACTTCATTCCGGAGTACTCGGTATTGTATCCCTGCACCAGCTCCGATTCCGCTTCCGGAAGATCGAAAGGCGTTCTGTTGACTTCGGCGACTCCTGCGATAAACAGGATAAAAAACGCCGTGACGGTAAACGGGAGGAGGAGGAGCTTCTGCACCAACGGCTGCGGACCACCGAACACAATCCAGTTCAGGATCCCTCCTTCCTGGTACCGGATGACATCCTGGAGATTCAGGGAACCTGTGATCATGACAGCCACGAGGAGGGCTAGTGCGATGGGAATTTCGTAGCTGATAATCTGAGCAGCCGACCGCATCGCGCCAAAGAGCGACCACTTGTTGTTTGACGCCCATCCGGCCATCAGAAGTCCAACCACACCGATCGACGACACCGCGATAATATAGAACACACCGAGGTTGATGTTACTGCCGATGTACGCGCTGCTAAAGGGAAGGGCTGCAAAGCCGGCATACATTCCGATAAAAACAAGAAACGGGGCCATGACGAAGAGGGGCCTGTCTGCCGCGGTTGGAATCGTGTCTTCTTTTTGGAGGAGCTTCAGAATGTCCGCCACAGGCTGAAGAACGCCATGGAATCCTGTGTACATATAGGCCAGCCGGTCCTGCATGTGGGCGGAGACCTTCATTTCCGTCCACACCGTCACGAGGGCATACAGGAGAATAAATACAAGCGGTGGCGCAGCAAGAAGGAGGTAAAGAATCCAGCTTTCGCCTATAAGAGATCGGAGAAGCTCTTCCATTGGTTTACGTTACCTGTCAACCTCACCAAGGACGATATCGACACTACCGACAATGGCGACAAGATCCGCCACCATTGCGCCGCGTGAAATTTCCGGAAGCACACTCAGGTTCACAAAGGCCGGGGCCCTTGCTTTGACACGGTAGGGACTGGCCGTTCCATCGCTGATGACATAAAATCCGAGCTCCCCGCGCGGAGATTCTGACCGGACGTAGACTTCACCCGCTTCGGGTCGGATTCTTTTCGGAATCGACGACTGCACATTCCCCTCAGGAACGGACTCCACAGCCTGCTCAATAATTCTTGTGCTTTCTTCCATCTCTCTCATTCTCACGATGTACCGGTCCCAGCAATCCCCGACAGTTCCCATTTCTCCTTTGCCAACCTGCACTGTCCATTCAAACCTGTCATAAATGCCGTAGGGATCATCCCTCCGCAAATCCCAGTCCACTCCGGATCCGCGCAGCATCGGACCGCTGCATGCCCAGTTGATCGCCACGTCTTTCGGCAAAACGCCGACATTCGCCGTCCGCTTGATGAAGATCTCGTTGTACGTCAGAACGTCATGTACTTCTTTCAGCGTCGTGCGGAAATCCCTGCAAAACTCTTTCGCCTTCTCCACAAATGACGGCGGAAGATCATGCGATACTCCGCCCACCCAGATATAATTATAGAGGAGACGCGCGCCGCACGTCATTTCAAACAAATCCAGGATCCGTTCACGATCGCGGAAACACCAGAGGAACGGGGTGAACGCACCCATGTCGATGGCGTAGGTACCGACGGCTATCAGGTGGCTGGCAATTCTCTGCAGTTCCGCCATGATAAGCCTGATATACTGCACGCGCTCGGGAATCTCGGTCTTCAGGAGTTTCTCCACGGCAAGGGCATAGGCCCAGTCGTTGCACATGGACGAGAGATAGTCCATCCGATCCGCATACGGAATCACCTGCTGGTAATTGGTCATGTGTTCCGCGTGCTTCTCAAAACAACGATGGAGGTAGCCGATGTGAGGAATAACATCCACAATGATTTCCCCATCGACGACGAGTTCCAGGCGAAGCACGCCGTGGGTGGACGGGTGCTGCGGCCCCATGTTGAGAATCATTTCATCCGTTCGGAGGGTCCGGCCGCTGGAAGTCCGTTCGGGTGAGCTGACGTAGTCGGTGGGGAGCGTTCGGGATTCCTTCATGGTGAGGGCTAGTAGGGGACTTTCATACCGTTATAGAACTCGGGCACCTTAAAGTCTTTGCGAAGAGGATAACCAGGGTAGTCATCACCGCACAGAATCCTGCGCAGGTCAGGATGTTCGTCGAACACGATTCCGTACATGTCGTACGCCTCCCGTTCATGCCAATTCGCAGTACCCCAGACTGCACTAACAGACTGAACATGAGGATTTTCCCGCGTGCACAGGGCTTTCACGACAATCTTGTGCTTATGGTTCATCGAGAACAAATGATAGGTCACCCCAAGCTTGCCATCCGGATAATCGACGCCGCTCAGACAGCTGAGGTAATCGAATCCAAATCCAGGCTCATCACGAAGGAAGAGACAGATCTCCTTCGCTCGCTTTTCCGCAACTGTTATCCAGGGTTGCAACGCGTCGAGTTTTGCCTCCCCGATTGCATCCCCGAACTTGGCCTTCAAATTATCAAAGATTTCCCGAGCTGTCATACAGTTTGCACCGCCTTTTTGGCGAGACTTTCCTTGCGGACTTTTTCCTGGAGCTTGATGATTCCTTCGAGGAGCGCTTCGGGTCTTGGCGGGCATCCGGGCACATAGACGTCGACGGGGATAACGCGGTCAACGCCTTTCAAAACATGATATCCATGCTCCCAGTAGGGACCGCCACAATTGGAGCAGCTGCCCATGGAAATCACGTAGCGCGGCTCCGGCATTTGGTCAAACAGACGCTTGATCCGCGTGGCCATTTTAAGCGTCACGGTTCCCGAGACAATCATGACATCGCACTGTCGCGGCGTGGCTCTTGGAATGACGCCAAAACGCATAATGTCGAAGTTCGAGGCGGAGGCGGCCATCATTTCGATGGCACAGCATGCCAGTCCGAACTGCATCTGCCAGAGCGACGAGAGCCTCGCCCAGTTCAGCAGGCCGTCGAGTGATGTGATCAGGATATTGCTGCTCTCAAATTTGTAGTTGAGAATGCCCATTCGTGGTTCCTCTTCTTACGCTTCGACCGGCCCGCCAGACAGCTGTCGGGCTGGTTCCGGCCGCACATCCCTTCTCTCAGGCAGTCTGACCGTGGGCACCTGAGGAGAGGGCTTGTCCCAGTTGAGATCTCCCTTAACCCACACGTACGCGTATCCAACCCACAGGATGGCAAGAAATACGGCCATCTCGATGAATGCAAACAGTCCAAGTTCACGATATACTAACGCCCAGGGGAACAGGAAAACGATCTCAACATCGAAAATCAGGAACACGAGGGCGATGACATAGAAGCGGACATTAAAGCGGACCCAGGCCTGACCGAGCGGTTCTTCACCGCACTCGTACGTGGAGAGCTTTCCGGGATACGGGCGGTGAGGGCGCAACAACCACGACGCAATCAATCCGCCCGCAACAAAGAGACCGCCAAGAATAAGAAAGACGAGGATTTTACCGAATTCAGTGAGCATCAAGAGCGGCGTAATCGTCGTGGAGATAGCGACTGAGATCTGCGTCGATATGACAAAAAAATATAAACCGAAATTGGCCGATAGTCAAGGAGAAGTTGGACAGAGAAAAAAGAAACGCTGCGTTGTCGACGCAGCGTTTATGATTGTTGAGGCCGCGGCATTGCGGCTATTTCTGATAGCCCCACTTCTTGTAATTCTCCTCGATTTCCTCAGGCGACGGATGCGTTTTGATGGGTTCGGGCGTCGTTGTGAATTCTTCCTTCGGATGTGCTTCGAATATCTTTGCGTTGATTTCAATGTCTTCCTTGAAGATCTCCGGTGTCGCGGCATCTTCAAAGATCGCGCCCCAGGGGCACTCCGGCTCACAGGCAGCACAATTGATGCATTCTTCAGGATGGATAAACAATTGCTTGCGGTAGTTTGAATCATCGACCGTCAGACCGTAAATGCAGTCGACAGGACAGACCTTGACGCAGGCCGTGTCCTGACAATCGGCACACAGTCTGGTGATTATCCATGGCATAGGGTCATCTCCTTGGCAGTAGATTACGCGCCTTCGCGCTGATCGGTTGTGCGAATTGGTTTGGGCGGAAGGTTCAGCACGTCTTCCGCGAAATGATCAAGAATGAATCCCACGATGTCCTTGACGGATGCCACGGCAACAGGGCCGCCGTGTTCATCCACCACGGGAACGTGCCGGTACCCGCCGACATGCATGGCGTTCAGAACAAACGCAATGCTGTCATCGGGCTGAAAGACCTCCGGATCGGGAGTCATGACCTCGCTCACCGATTTGGATTCCGCGCCCTTCACACCTGCCACTTTCATCAGGATATCACGTTCAGTGAGAATCCCCACAAGCTTGTTTTTCTCGGTCACCACCACGCACCCGATCCGCTTTTGCTGCATGATCTCCACTGCCTCGCGAACGGTCAGAGTGGGGGCTACGGAAACCGGCTTCAACACTTTCAGATGTTTGATCGGCAGTCGGAACGTCGAGGAATCAAGCACTTTCCTGTGTTCCGGTTCCTCATACATCTGGCTCATCTCATCATTGAGATACTCGCCGTTCATCAGGATCCCTCGTAGGAGAAAAGCTTGCGAGATCAGGACAATAAGAAAAGTATAGAGAACCTTCGCCTGAATATCAAGCATTTTTTCCCCTCCATGGCGGCGTGGAACTTGACTTTCTTAACGTGCGAATTTACTTTTACATCAGTGTCCGTCCACTATTTTATGGAGGGCTCCATGCACCAGCTGTCGCTGGAAACATTCCTGGCCTCGGGTCAGGACATTGAATCCAATCAATACCGGATTCTGCAGGGACTTAAGGCACTGACGGCGGAGTTTGTTCAGAACCGCCTCTATCCGGCCCTGTCAGAGCTCATTGATCTCCTTCACTCCCTCAGGGCTCTCGTTCAGGAGTCTTCTGCTCTTGAGCAACGACTTCCCCGGCAACTGACGCACATCGATCTGGAGAAAAAGAAGCTCACCTACAAAGCACATTCATTGAGTGGATCGGACTTCACGCGCGTGCTTGACCTCATCCGATGGGCCATCCCCCATATCGAGGCTGCCCTTGAAGAAGGAATGAAGATCTACGACTTTGTGGATGAAAACATCTCCATCGAGGAGGTGGGCATACTCTCAGGTGGGGAAGAACTGAACGCAGGGAAGAGATCCGATCAGCGGGGTGTCCAGGGAGTTTCCGGCACCCCATCGGTCCGGTTTGCGTAACGAGCCATAACAAAGAGCAGATCTGAAAGCCGGTTCAGAAATTTCACCGGCAGGGTGCCAGCTTCCTTCGGGCCCAGTGCTACAACCAAACGCTCTGCACGACGACACACCGTCCGTGCAACGTGGAGAGCAGACCCAGCGCGACCACCCCCCGGCACGATGAATGTCTTCAAGGTAGGAAGATGGGCATCAAGGCGATCAATCGCCGCCTCAAGTTCCGCAACATCTCCCTCCGTCATGCTCAACGTACCCCTTTTGGGGGTTGCTAATTGACCTCCCAAGACGAACAGCTTGTCCTGTATTGACGAGAGCACAGCATCCAATTCGGCAGAAGGTTTTTGTGCCCTCACAACGCCAAGGTGCGAATTGAGCTCGTCGATTGTTCCGTATGCTTCGATCCTCGGCGAATTCTTTGCGACACGCCCTCCTCCAAAGAACGATGTTTCGCCGCCGTCGCCTGTTCTTGTGTAAATTTTCACGAACCGCTCATGGTTGGCTGCGCCCCGAATTCCGCACCCCCTCAGGATTGTTCAGGAGGGCCCGAATCCGCGCATCAATGGCGGCATGGATGTCGTGGATCTCGTTGGCGCGAAGCTCATCGAATTTCACGTGAAGCTGTTGGATCATGAGTTCGGACTTCAGGTTCACCTGATAATCGAGCTCGGCCTTCAGACGATCCTTCTTCTGTGCCCGGTTCTGGCTCATCATGATAATGGGCGCCTGCAGGGCTGCCAGACAGGAAAGCATGAGATTGAGAAAAATGAAAGGGAATTCATCGAATGGACGGAACCACAGCTGAAGGCTGTTGACGAGCATCCAAAGTCCAAGGAGCAGCATGAATCCGGTGATAAACGTCCAGCTCCCGCCAAATTCTGCAATCTTGTCCGCCAGGCGTTCTCCAAAGGTCAAGCGCTCTTCTATCTCTTCATTAACGTTTTTCGATGCGAGGGATTGTACAAGCTCGTTCGTTGCCCGGAGCCTTTTTCCCATTTCGCTCATCATGGAGATGGCGACAGCAGGTCTCTCAAGCAGGAACTGAACAAAATCGTCGCGTTTCATCTCATGGACCCGCGAGGATTCCAGTGCGCGGGCGGTTGCAGTCCGGGGTAATCCGTCGATCAAAGCAAGTTCTCCCACAAATTCCCCCTCGTGCAGAACAGAAATCTGCATCTCTTTCTTTTCATTCTCGATGGGCACGCTGATTTCAATCGTGCCTTCTTCTATAACAACCATCGATGTGCCCGTCTCTCCGTACCGGAAAAGCACTCCCGACTTCCTCAGCTTTCGCGGCTTCCAAAGCTTGACCAGAACCTCGAAATCAGCCGGAGAGAGTTTTTCGAAGATGGGAATATTTTGGAGGAAATCCTGGGAGATCATATGGAATTGGCTTAATCGTTGTGCCAATGTACGAAACCGCCGATAAAGAAAAAAGCCGCCGGCACAATGGCTGACGGGCTTTTCCTTACTCTTTACGCCCTACTCCACGCTCGCACCTGCCAGCCACCCCTCACTTCCTCTTCCGCCCATTCTGCCAGAACTGCGGGAGCTCGTTGTAGAAGTGAACGGAAGTCCTGATCCCGCCGAAGAAATTGTCCAGATTGATGTGCTCATCAGGCGCGTGCGCATTCTCATCCGGAAGTCCGAAACCGAGCAGAACAGTATCAAGGCCAAGTATCTTTTTGAACTGGACCACGATGGGAATCGAACCGCCTTCTCTTTGGTAGAGGGGTGTCTTGCCAAAACCTTTCTCGAGTGCTGCAGCAGCAGCCTGAACGCCCGGACTATCGATGGGTGTCAGGGCAGGCTCACCTCCGTGAAGGGCTCGTACCTTGACCTGAACTGTTTTCGGAGCGATCTTCTGAAGGTGCTGTTGAAACAGCTTGGCGACTTTCTGGGACTTCTGGTCCGGAACGATCCGCATCGAAATCTTCGCAAAGGCCTTTGCCGGAAGAACCGTCTTGGCTCCCTCGCCGGTGTAGCCTCCCCAAATTCCGTTACATTCCAGTGTTGGGCGTGCCCACAACCGCTCAAGAGTCGTAAAACCCTTTTCGCCGTAGAGCTTCGTCACGCCAAGACCCTTCGCATACCTTTGATCGTTCCATGGGAGTTTCTTGTACGCATCCCGCTCTTTCTTTGTCAGCGGCCGAACGTCATCATAGAATCCTTTTATCGTAATCCTGCCGTTCCGGTCGTGAAGCAATGCGATCATTTCCGACAACGCCTGAATTGGATTGTGCACCGAACCGCCGAAAGATCCTGAATGCAGATCGCGATTTGGTCCGGTAATCTCAACTTCCATATAAGCCAAGCCGCGGAGTCCATAGCAGACGGACGGTACACCTTTTGCAAACATCGAGGAATCCGAAATAAGCACAAGGTCCGCCGCAAGCAGGTCCTTATGTTCCTTAACAAATTGTTCAAGGTGCTCGCTTCCCACTTCCTCCTCGCCTTCGATGATCATCTTGAGATTCACGGGAAGCGATCCCTGCTGCTTCATGAATGCCTCAATGGCCTTGAAATGGATATAGACCTGCCCTTTGTCATCAGCCGATCCCCTCGCGTACAGATTCTCCCCGCGGATTGTTGCCTCGAAGGGCGGTGTCGTCCAGAGATTCAAGGGATCGACGGGTTGGACGTCATAGTGTCCATAGAAGAGAACCGTCGGCTTCCCCGGCGCACCCGTCCATTCACTGTACACCACCGGATGCCCCGGTGTTTCAAAAATCCGGACGTTTTGCATTCCCACCGTACGCATCTGTCCGGCCACCCATTCCGCACACCGTCTGGTATCCGCGTTGTGATCCTTCAGCGAACTTACACTCGGAATCGCCAGAAACTCCTTGAGTTCGGACAGATA
>JACQPU010000249.1 GCA_016207365.1 Ignavibacteriales bacterium
AGGGAATCCCCTCCATCCCAGACGAATCTGAAAAATGCCCGGGGAACCTGTGTTGCCGACGAATCGCGGACGTACGGGTTTGCCGAAGGATGATACAGCCAGGCGGACGGAATATCGTAGCGACTTTGCAAGGGATTGGCAGCGATCTCCTTCCAGTACGAAATCTGACGATCGTAACGGCTCGTGAGCAAATGCAGGTTTGCCTCCCGGTTTGTTTGGAGCCACAATCTCACAAACTCACGTTTCAACGCTTCAAGTGGTGGGATCAAGGATTCCGCAACGGTCCGGATTGCGGCGGATTGTTCGGCGTTTGTTCTGAGAGAGTCCTGTTGGAGCTTGCGAATGCGCTGACCCGCGTCTATTTTTCTCGTGAACCATTCATTCAGGTCAGCAACGAACCGTAGATAATCGAGGTGATTCTTGTTGATGCTCATGGAAGATTCCGCTTCCCGGATGAGCTCCCGGACGAGAGGCATGGTAACCTCAATGGTCTGGAATCGCCAAAGGTTATTGAGAATGGACTCCCGAACCGGAAGAAGCGGATGACGCCATATCTCGTGCCACTCAAGCAGCGTATAGACGTTTGCGAGAAGCTGATATGTGCTGCGGAGCAGACGTCCTGCACGTTCGTTTCCGGAAAACGCTGTGAAGAATATTTGATCGAACTTCAGGAGATCTGCGTTCGCGGGATTCCAACCGCACTCCGCGGTCCAGGCGAAGCCGTAGTAGTTCAACTCACGGAGCGCCTCACCACCATAATCGTTCCAGTTCGAGGTGAGGATACCGTCGGTTCCATTGCGATATCCATCACGGGCAAAATTGCGGATATTGATCGTGGTGTTGAGGTAATTTGGAAACGGTCCCGTGAAATTCCAGATTGCCGGCGAGACAACAAAGGGGAATCCTGCCGCGCTGAAGACTGCCGGACTCGGGTACGATTCTGCACCCCAATATTGCCAGTCGACAATGATCACATTCCGCGGAATTTTTTCCAGAATTGCCGGATGGTTCAGGATGATGTCTCCATACATCAGCGGGCGTTTGCCGTATTTCTCAAGAATCTTGAAGAGCCGCTTATAGTGTTCGGCATGTACCGTTGCGAGGTCACTCGCCGCAACACGTTCCCGGGAAGCTCCAAGGCCAACATCCCAGGATTCGTCAGCCGCCATGTTGAAGTAAGGCGAACTGAAGGCGGCGGCCAGTTCTCCTATCATTTCGTCGAGTAAGTCATAGATGCGATCGTCGGAGACATTCAGTGTGTGGGCTCCAGGGAATTCGGCGTACTGCCGGTATTCCGGGATCAGGAGAATATTCTCCCAATGGCCGAGAGTCTCGAAGATCGGAATTAACTCGACGTGGTGTTGGCGGGCATACTCGTCGAGTGTGCGGATTTCTCCGGCGGTCAAGGCGCCACGCCCCCGCCCGATGAGTGGATGATTGCTGAACTCGAAAATATCCTCTATGTATGGAGAATAGACATTCAGCTTGTGACGCGAAAGAAAACGGATGATCTTCTTGAAATTCTCCAACGTTGATACTTGTCCGCGACTAAGGTCATCCGTAATGCCGCGCATCCGGAGCAATGGCCAATCCCGAACAAGGAGGCGGGGAGCCGTTGTACTCTTCTTCTCGCGGGTGATCAATTGAATCAATGTCATCACCCCGTAGTACCGTCCGCGCACAGATTCTCCCATAACGGTAATATGGGAACTCGTGACGCTCAGGACATACCCCTCATCCTTCATTACATCTGTCAGGATTAATCCGGTTTCTTTCAGAAGAGCTGATGATCGTGCACTCCTTGGAGAGCCAATGAGGATGAAATCGGATTCTTTTGCCCTCACCCGATTTTCCTCGGATACTGCCAGGGGCGACATGCCAAGTCCAATCAGGTGTTCGTTCAGCTGATTGGCCGCGAAGCGATCCTCCGCTGTCCCGCCGCTGCCGAGAATGATCCTTGTCTGTCCGGTGATTCTGAAGTGCCCCGGTGATAGTGAGACCTCGCGCGGTTGCGGGATCACAGGCAGGGAAACGGCCGTTTGTTGTGCAGCCGCATTGGCCGGGAGCATAAGGAGAAGAAAGAGAAAAGAGGTGGAGTGAATTCGATGTGTCATAAATGGAGGCAAGAGAGCAACGGTTTGAATCCCCGGGTCTGATGGGGACGCGGGGATGTGATCCTTGGACAGTTTCGCCTGTTATGCCGGCGGCTGAGTCGATTGGTCGTCCATTGTCCGCTTGATTTCCTGTACCTCGTTCCGGATTTCCTGGGCCTTGCGCTTCAAGGCCGCCATGTGTTTTCGGACGCGGGTTCCGGCGGACTTGTTGCGTTTCTCGTAGAACTTTTCGAAGTCCTTTTCAAAAGTTTGGACAAGATCAAGGAGTTCCTGATACCGGCTCATGCGGCAATCCTCCGAATGTAATGAACGATGATTAGATACGCTTTTTTCTTTGAGTTCTTTGTTTGGCAAGGTCGGCAGCTCTGCGAAGCCTGTTCATCATTGCTTCGCGCCTGTGATACAGCTGCTTCAGGGGCCGGCGTTTTTTCTTTGCCAGGGCGTACGACGTGAGAATGGGCATTGCAATCGTCGAATCAATGTAGGAGACGATTGTATCTCTGAGCCTTTCTGGATCGATCTTCCCCCAGCTGACGGCCTCCGAAGGAGTAGCTCCGGAAAGCCCACCCGTGTCGGGTCTTGCATCCGTGAATTGTATGAAGAAGTCATGCCCTTTTTCATTGATTTTGAGCACTTCCTGGATTTGGGGCTCAGTTTGCAGTAGGAAATTCTTTGGAGATCCGCCACCAAAGATAAGTACGCCGCTCTTTCCTTTTGTCTGCTTTGCTTCAAGAACAATCGCCGCGGTTTCATTGATGTCTGCCAGAACGTCGAACTGGCAGCGATTGCCGTAGAGTGCGGTTTCGGCTACATTCATCCCAATCGAACTGTCACCAGGAGACGACGTGTAAACTGGTACGCCGCACCGGTATGCGGTTCCGAGAATACTTTTGTGTTTTCGTTTCAAAAGCCGTTCGCGCGCATGGAAATACTTGCCGAGTTTGTAATGAAATTCCGAAGTGCTCATCATCATTTGAAATTCGGGAGCATCCAGAACTGTCCGGTAAAAATCGTCGGTGTCCAGCAAAACGTTGTAGTCGAACAGGATATCGTAAATTCTGATGACCGCCTCTTTGCGGAGTATCCGATCATCAATGAACGGAGATCCCCGATGGAGAGTATGGCCGATGGAGAAGTGTGTATCATGGTAAAGATTCGCCCCTGTGCTTACAATCCAGTCAACAAAACCGGCTTCCATGAGGGGAACGACGCAGGACCCGCCCAAACCCGCCGGGGTCAGAGCGCCCGTGAGACTCATGCCAATGGTGACATCCGGCTGAAGCATTTTGTCGACGAACAAGCGGCATGCTTCGCTGAGTCTTCCGGCATTGTAAGCTTGAAAATGATTTTCGATGAGGTCTGTAACAGTGGCGTTTTTCCCGATGGGGGCGGTGTTGATCTTTCTTCCGGAGAGAAATCTGTTGCGCTGTGCCATCCTATCCTTTCCGGTGAATGATGGGGGGAATGGTCAACAATATAGATGATTTGCCCATGAAATCAAGCAAAAAGCGCCTCAGGCAAGGACACCTCCGCCGTTGACGCTGAGAACCGTACCGATCATATGGTCGGAAAGTGGGGAGGCCAGGAACAATACTGGTCCCGCAATTTCTTCCGCTGTAGCAACCCGTCCGCGTGGAATGCTTGCCTCAATCGCATGTCGGGAGGGTCGTCTGCCTAGGACGGCCCGGGTCATGTCAGTATCCACCCATCCGGGCGAAACGCAGTTGACCTGAATGTGAAACCGCGCAAGCTCGACAGCAATGGATTTCGTGAATGCAATGATCGCGCCTTTTGACGCGGCATAGTGCGAATGGAATGCTTCGCCCCGTTGACCCGCCGTGCTCGCGATGTTAATGATCTTTCCGCCGCGGCGCTTCATATAACGAAGAACCTCCCTGCAAAAAAGAAAAGTCCCTTTCAGATTCACTTCCATCGTCTCATCCCATTGGCGCTCAGACAGCACGTTGATCGGCGCCCGTTTCCAAATGCCTGCGTTATTGACGAGGATATCAATCGCTCCATAGTGA
>JACQPU010000250.1 GCA_016207365.1 Ignavibacteriales bacterium
CGGGGTTTGCCATTCAAGCGTCGTCGCACCCCAGGGGTTGTCTGAATCAACAAGTCGACCTTTTTTCATGCTCCAGAAGAAATTCACAATGAAAGGAATCTGAAAAATTGCAAGGGCCCAGGCTGAAATGGACATGACTTCATTCCATTGCAAAACATTCTGAGCGTGGGCATACTGGGCGCCGCCATCATAGAGACGGCGGGAAACTCCGGCAAGACCTTGAATCAGCATGGGGAAAAAGATGCCGTTCATGCACAGGAGCGATCCCCAGAAATGAATTTTTCCCAGACCTGTGTTCATCATACGACCGGTAACTTTGGGATACCAGTAATAGAGACCGGCAAAAAGGGCGAAAATCGTTCCGGGAGCGACGACGTAATGGAAATGGCCGATAACGTAGTACGTATCGTGCAAATGGATGTCGGTGGGCGCCAGACCGAGCGGCAAGCCGGTTAGACCGCCGATGCCGAACATCGGAAGAAATGCGATGGCGAACAGCATCGGTACGGTGTAGCGGATCGATCCTCCCCACAATGAAATGATCAGCGCACTAAGAATGATCACCGACGGAATGGAGATGATCATCGTCGTTGTCTGGAAAAAAGTACTGATAACCGTCCCCATGCCGGTCATAAACATGTGGTGGGCCCACACGATGAATGACATGAATCCGAGGAAAATGGCGGCATATACAAGGGACCGGTAGCCCCAGAGGGGCTTGCGTGTGTTATTCGCGATAACCTCTGCCACGATTCCCATTGCCGGAAGGACCAACACATACACTTCAGGATGGGCAAGGAACCAAAAGAGGTGCTGCCACAGGAGTGGACTTCCTCCTCCGGAGACGTCGAGCACTTGTCCGCTTACTACGAGGCCGCTTGGCAAAAAGAAGCTCGTCCCCGCCAGACGGTCCATCAGCTGAAGGATTGCGGCTCCCTCGAGCGGCGGGAAGGCAAGGAGAAGGAGAAATGAAGTGATAAACTGCGCCCAAACGAAGAACGGCAGGCGCATGAAGGTGAGTCCTTTCGCCCTCAGTTGAACAATGGTGACGATGAAATTGATGGAACCGAGAAGCGATGACGTAATGAGAAAAACCATTCCCAGCAGCCATACCGTCTGACCGGTTGTCGCAATATCCGCAAGCGGCGGGTATGACGTCCACCCAGAATTCGCTGCCCCGCCCGGGACGAAGAAGCTTGCGAGCATGACAACTCCACCGACGAAATATGACCAGTAGCTCACCATGTTCAGCTTCGGAAATGCCATATCCGGTGCTCCCACCTGGAGCGGAACAACGTAGTTGCCGAATCCACCAACTGCCAATGGAACGACCCCCAAGAAGACCATAATGGTGCCGTGCATTGCGCCAAAGGAATTGTACAACTCCGGCAGCATGATTCCTTCTGGGAAAAGAGTTTCATCGGACACCATGGACCACACCAACCATGCGATGCCGGCGAAGAGAAGTCCCATCAGAACCGTAAGCTTCTTCTTGCCGATGAAACCGATACCAATGGCTGCCAAAGACACGAACGCAGGAAGCAACGCAAACCACTCACCCGGAATTCCCTTGGTCGGATAGGCAATTTGCCACCGCATCAGCATCATGAGCGTGAAGCCGAAGAAAAGAAAAAAGAGGCCCGTCATCATGTATTGGATGCCGATGACCTTGTGATCAAGGGAAAAAACGTACGTACGCCAGAATCCCGCGTGCTCTTCGTGATGAACAGCGGTGACTGCCGGTTTAGCTGCAGCTACTTGTTGCACGGTGGACTCCTTGATGGTGTCGGGGCTTAGTTAGGATACTTGAAGTCTGCCGTGGCTTTGCCGGTTGCCGGAACAGAGACTTTCATCGTTTTGGTTCCGTACTTCTCATGCCAGACTTCGACCGTGTATTCGCCGGCAGGAACATTCTTAAGCGTGAAGGCGCCATTGTCATCAGTAACAGCAAAGAACGGGTGATCGAAAACTCCGATATATGCTCCCATCCATGAATGCACATCACACTTGACGCGGAAGGTTTCGACTTTTTCAAACCTCCTCGTCAGTTTGTGCCCCTTGATCGGCTGACCGGCATTGAACGGAGGATTCTTTTCGGACAGCGTATGGACATTGTGCAGCGTATTGTCGCTGTTGCGGATCTCGACCTGCTGTCCGGTCTGGACGCCAAGGACATGAGGAATATAGACACATCCCTCCTGATCGAAGAGCGCCTTTTCGTTTGGGGCGGAGTACTTTCCGCTCACCGGCCCTTTGATGTAGACAAGGACGTTTTTGAGTGTTCCGTTCTTGTTGACGACCACTTCCTCGCTGAGGACAGGCGTCTTATGGGCGGCGCGGCAGAACCGGTCGGCGTCCATCCGCAGGCGCGGCATTTGTGGAGCGGTTCCGGCAAAGGAAACCTTTCCGGTAACATCCCCAGCGAGGAGGATTCCTGCTGAGATAAGCGTAAGCATCACTATACGCATGAGCGTTCCCATACATTACTCCTTCGAGTAGGTGAACATCATTGTTGTTTTCGTCGTCCAAGATTCCAAATATGCGTGGACAGCGCCTTCGCTTGCTCCCGAACATCACCTCCGAGGGTTTCCTGGTCAGGAGCCTCACCTTCATAGAAGAAGGTCGGCATTCGTGTACCTGGTTGAAGTTTTTGTGGATCGATAATCCAGTCGACGATCCACTCCGGTTTCAATCGCTTGTACGCCAGACCCAGATCCGGCGCAAGGTCGGATGCCGAGAGTTCTGAGAGGTCAGCCGAGCCCGTAGGATGACATTTGGCACACTGATAAAGCTCGAACAATTTCCTCCCCGGAGCGATGTACTTGGCATCAACCCGCGTCGCTGCGTATTCACGCAATTCAAAATCCTGTTTTGACATCGCAAGAAAATATTTCTGGATGACGCCTATCTCATCCTCACTGAACTGGAATGTCGGCATCCGTAGCTTGAGCCATGGACGGATCGTTGTCGGATTCTTCAGAAACGCGTACAGCCATTGCTCCTGCACTTTTGCACCCTGCGTTTCGGGTAACGGCGGAGGTCCAAGTCCGGGATCCTCGTAAAGGACACGAACGAAACCGCCCCGCTCCTCAACGTCGTGGCACTGGATGCAATTGTAGTGAACGCTCAGCTTTCGTCCCGCTTCCAGGTCCTTCACATGCTTTGTGTAGAGGCGCTGATGCGGTGCGAGCGGAACATCGCGCGTCATGCTGACAAGAAAAGAACGGATGAGTTTAATCTCTTCATCATTGAAGGAGAAGACAGGCATTTTTTGCACGATCCGTTCCGTTGCGTAGAGTCTGGCATTCTTGAGTTTTCCGTAGACCCATCCGGACCATGTGTGCTTTACGGCTATTGTGCCGTCTGCATTCTGCTGAAAATCGATCTCGGAATTCCGGGGGAGTTCATGGATGTTGCCAAAATCCATTTGTTCCACTTTCTTCCTACCGAAATCCGACAAGTTGACACTTACTTTCCCCTCACGCTCCATCCCTTTGATCTCATGACATCCCGCGCAACCGTACCCGCGTATGAGGGCATCCCCGCGACGGATCTTCATTGCGTTCTCCACTTCGAGCGAAACCGAGGGAAGCGCGCGCTGATCTTTAAGCGACATAAGATACGCGGCCAAATGCCTGGCCTCATCTTCCGTCAATCTGAGACTCGGCATGCGTGTCGTCGGATTGAAATGACGGGGGTCTCGCACCCAGTCAAACAGCCAATCAGGATTTACCTTGCTGCCTACCCGTGTCAATTCCGGTGCAATGTCATAGCTTGTTCCCCGCTCGTCGCGGACAACCGTGTTCTGGCCGACCACGTGGCAAGCTTGACAACCCACGCTCTCGAACAGCTCCCTGCCTCGTTGCGGGCTTCCACCCCGATACGATCCTTGGACTGCAACAGGCGTATAGTTTGACTGTTTTCCAATGGAAACAAGATAGGCCGTAATGGCTTCAGCTTCCTCATCCGGAAAGCCGAAATTGGGCATCCGTGTGTGCGGATTGTACTCGCGGGGATTCCTGAGCCAGCGATAGATCCATTCAGGATTCGTCTTCCCGGTAAGGGCGTTCAGGCTTGGCCCAATCTTTGGGGCGTCGCTGTACCCCTTGATCTCGTGGCATCCAAAACAACCCGACTCAAGCACAAGCTGTTTCGCTTTTGTGAACGGCTTCGCATGCTTAAGGACGGACTCCTCTAAGTGACACGAGTTGCAGGTCGCGTAAATCTCTACTCCTTTAAGAATCGGCGTTTCCCAGTAATGGTCCTCGTCGCCGTGCGCATAACCCTTCGTCAGAGCTGGGCCCTGACCTCTGTGGCACGGAGTACAGCCGAACGATTCCGGATTATGAACGGTAAGAAGTTCAGGAAGCGGATGTTTTGTGAACGGCTGGGGAGCATCCGCCATGGTGTCTTCAGCCCACCCAAGATGACAGGTCTGGCAGCGGTCAATTCGCGCCTTCACTTCGCTGAAAGGCGTGTATTCAAAATCCGGTAGCATCACCTGTCCGATTTCGAGCGGCGCCTCCTGAGCTTTCTGAAGTTTCAGATCATAGCTGCTCGCGCGGGCGTAGAGCGCGCGAGCATCTGCGTGTGCTTTTTGAAGAGCATCAACATACCGATTGATCACCGAATCCAGGCCCGAAATCCGCGCGTTCAACTCCTCCATCTGCCGTGCATACAGCGCGATATCCGCATCATGGCGATCCACTTCCCGTCTGAGGTCTGACACATCCGCGCCCTTGAGGGATGCCTTTTGATACTGATAATACGCCGCGTCCGACCGACTACGCGCAAATCTCCATTCTCGTGTTGCGACGTCCAGATCCTTTAACAAGGCATTTTTCCTGCCGACGGCTTCGCGGTATTCATGTGCCTGAAGAGCATCCTGGGCCTCGCGCACCGTTCTCTGGAGGTCGGCAACATCGGCAGAGTCGATATCATTCAACTCGGCTTGCTTGAGCGAATCAAGGCGCGCGTACAGCGTCCGATAGTATGCTTCCTGATACTCTTTCCACGGCCTACGGATCTTTACTTCATCCCACACAGCCCACACCGTGCCAAGGAACAACAACGTGCTAAAGGCCACGTAAAACGTGGCATAGCTGCGTTGTTCGACCGGAATTTGAGCACGTTGCTCAAGCATCTGGGACACTCCTTTGAGCGTACAAACGGGATATTGTCAGATATTGAACCACGGGGTCACCCACACATACTTCACAGGATTCATTCCAAGAAATGTGGGCGCAAGGCGCAGGATGATCTTGATAACCACCCCTCCCATCGTGAGAAGGAGAAACGACACAATTGCATACCTCACAAGACCGAGTTTCTGCATAAGATCGGTGTTCCGCTTCAGGATCCAGTACACGGGCCCGATGGAATAGTAACCGAGGACAACCACGGCGCCGAAAATCATTGCGACAGGATTAATGGAGTTGTCTGGCAACCGGGTCGGAATATTCAGGACCTCCGAGAGGTCAACGTTCGTCAGAACGGCGACGTAATGAGGATCCCACCGTTCCCAGGGCCAGAAGAAATTCCACCCCGGTCCGCGCATGAAGGTCCCGAGGACAATCAAGGACACCCAAAGGACGAGGAAGCCGAATGAGTATACAAGAATCGCAAATTTACGCTCTTTGAACGTGTAGTACCCATTTCCTTTGGGATTGATGTCAACATACGGGACCGCCATCAGGCCGACGATAATGAGGGTCGGAAGAACAACACCTGCGATCCAGGGATCGAAATACACAAGGAGTTCCTGCAGGCCAAGAAAATACCATGGAGCTTTTGACGGGTTAGGGGTGAGCGCACGGTTTGCGGCCTCCTCAAGAGGCGCATCCAGGAAAACCGACCAGAAAACTAAAATTGCCATGACCGCAATCGTCGCCAAGAATTCCACCCTCACGAGGTACGGCCAGACCTGGACTTTATCATCCATGGTCGCCTCAACGGGACGATCAAGCAAATCGTTCTTCCGCGCCTTGGTCCATGCAAGCCAGGAAAAGAAAATTGCCCCGACCAGAAGGAGGCCAATCGGAATATTGTCGGGCTTCGAGATGATTTCCAAAAACTGTTGCATGGTTTCCCGGTGTGGTTATAACCGCTAGAAATTCTTTTTTGATTCTGGTCCGGAAATGCCCCCATCCTTGCGGACACGCCAGAAATGCACGGCCATGAAGATCACTGCAATGAGCGGAAGAAAAATGCAATGGCCGACATAGAAGCGAAGGAGTGTGGGGGGGGCCACCTCCGTGCCGCCAAGGAGGACAAAACGGACATCATTGTCGATCCGCATGCCAAGCTCCGCACCGAAGGGCCCTTCATGCCCCAAGAGAGGCGTGGCCCGGGCCATGTTCGTCCCCACAGTAACGGCCCAGATCGCAAGCTGATCCCAGGGGAGCAGGTATCCGGAAAAGCTCAGAAGCAGTGTGAGAACAAGAAGAATAACCCCAACGACCCAATTAAACTGCCGCGGGGGTTTGTAGGAACCGGTGAGGAAGACCCTGAACATGTGCAACATAACAGTTAACACCATCGCGTGCGCCGCCCACCGATGCATGTTCCGCATGAGGGGCCCGAACGGAACATCGTTCATAAGGTATTTCATATCCTCATAGGCATACTGCGCTGTCGGCCGATAATAGAACATGAGGATCACGCCCGTGATCGTGAGAACGAGAAACAAGAGGAACGTGATTCCACCCATTCCCCATGTAAACCCGATGTTCGTCGCATGACGGGGAACACGAACAGGGTGAAGATGAAGGAAGACGTTATCGACAATTTGGAGAGCCCTGTTACGCTGGGTGTCCTGGTACGAATGACGGAACACCGACTTATACAGATCCGTCTTTCTGAACTTCTCCATTAATGCCATGATTGCAATCCTGTTTTAGCCGGTATAAGGGAGGAATGATCCGGTTTTCCCCCACTCATTCTTTTCATAGAGAAACTTGATGCTTCGATCGATCTCAAGCTGGCCATCATCCGATAGACTGATGAGGGCGCGTTCCAACGGGCGCGGTGCCGGCCCTTCAAAGTTGACGCCGGTCTTGTAGAAACCGCTTCCGTGGCAGGGACATTTGAATTTGTCATCGCTTGGAAGCCACCGGGGGGTGCATCCCAGGTGCGTGCAAATGGCAACCAGGGCATAGAAGCCTTCGCGCTCACGCACAATCCAAACGCGCTTTTCATCCTTGAACTTTTCACTCACTTCCCCCACAACATAGTCTTGCGGAGAACCGGCCTTGAATTTTGTGGGAGGCTCAAACAACACACGTGGGAACATATACCGAAGGGCACCAACGGTCGAAACAACAATAAATCCGAGGAAGCCCATCCATCCGGCCACGGACAGGAGGTTTCTCCGGTTCATCCGCCAGATCCCGGGATCCTGGTCTGAGGGCCTGTCCTGTTTTGGCTTTCGCGGAAGGGGCGTAGGAGAAATCTGAGGCGCGGATTGTTTGGGCATACCCCCACTTGCCGGCGCGGCCTCCCGATGGGCGGTGTCTAAGGGCTCATCGGCCATGCGGCTCTCCTTCGTTATCGCAGAATCCGAACAGCTCACTCTCTGGTTGCAATCCCTGGACCGATCTCACGCAGCAATCTCCTCGTCATCGACCCTCTTGACCATATCGATGGTTTCCCATGGGCAGTACTTTGCACAGAGCTTACACCCGATACACACGTCTTCGTCGACAATGACGATTCCATTGACGCTAATGTAGCCGTGCTCTTCAGGATTTTCAGGACCTGGAACTTTGTAAAGACAATCGACAGGACAGAATTCGATACATACTTCACACCCCGTACAGCCCTCGGGATGCACCACGGCAACGACGGGGGATTTTTTTTTCTTCTTAACAGCGGGAGGTGCAGCGGAAGCGGATTTTTGTGGCGCTGCTCCTTGGATGATGCTCATGAATGATACGATTCGTGGCCTCGGTCGACGTATGCTGTTTGGGGTGACAGCAAAGTCAATATAGCAAAGCATGCCTCTTTTGTCAAGAAAAAATCCGAGAATCATTCTCCCCACTCCGTGATCGTTCCTATCATTGACTGTCAAACATACACGCGAACCCGGGCATTGCGGCTGTTGACACTATCTTGTATATTCAACGTTCCACAAAGCGCCAACCCAGCCTTCGAATGAAATGGATTGACTACAAGGACCTTCCCTCAAACGGGTCTGCTTTCTCGTCGTTGTTCATCGATTACGTTTCCGACTTTGACAGAGTAAAAAAATTCTACACCTGGGACTTCCGCCATCCCGGGGACTGGCAGAGCGCTCTCGATCAAGTCTCAAAGCGACGGGTGCCACGCTCGGAACTCTGCCGCATCCTCTCGGTCCAAAACAGGGACTTCCACTGTGGAGTGAAGACCCTCGCTAACATCGATGGACTGCGCAACGACAATTCCGTGGCCGTCGTTACGGGCCAGCAAGTCGGCCTTTTCACGGGTCCCCTGTATACTATCTATAAAACGCTCACCACCCTTCTTCTGAGTGAGAAGCTCCAGGCTCAGTTTCCCGACCATCACTTCGTCCCAGTTTTCTGGCTGGAGGGAGAAGATCACGACTATGATGAGGTGGGTTCGATCAAGCTGATCAGCCGCGGAAACGACCTCCTCACGGCATCCTACGACCCCGGCGAAAAAGCCAGAAATGGCAACGCCGGCCCTGTCGGCGAGATAGAGCTCGGAGAAGGCATCCGCGAGCTCTTCGGTACCATTGAGGCGGGGCTTGGAACAACGGAATTCACACCGAAGGTGATGGAGCTATTTCGCACAGCTTACCAGACTGGGATGACCTTCAACCGGGCGTTTGTCCACCTTATGAACGACCTGCTTGAAGACTCCGGCCTCGTGTTTCTCAATCCTCACGATCCCGACCTGAAGAAACTCCTCGCGCCGGTCTTCAGAAAAGAACTGGAGGACACTCCCCGCCTTTGTCAACTTGTCGTGGACCAAAGCGTAGAAGTGGAAAAGAACTATCACGCCCAGGTGAAACCGAAACCTATCAACCTCTTTCTGTTTCACAACGGCGGAAGGTATCTTATAGAACCGAAAGCATCAGGATTTGGATTGAAAAACAGCCGTCAGCAGTTCAGCCGTGAGCAGCTGCTCTCACTCGTCAATGAGCAGCCGGATCGGTTCAGTCCGAACGTTGTCCTCAGACCCATTTGTCAGGACTCACTTCTCCCCACACTGGCCTACGTCGCCGGACCGGCGGAAATAAGCTACTTCGCGCAGTTGAGGCCCCTCTATGCAGCGTTCAGCATTCCGGAGCCGATCATTTATCCCCGTGCAAGCGCGACGATCGTGGAAGAAAAGGTGGAGAAGGTGCTTTCGCGATACCACCTCACGATAACGGAGTTTTTCCGGGATGTCGAGTTGGTAAAGCAGAAGGTGGCCGAGCAGGTATCGGATGTGAAGATTCAGGAACTCTTTGGCGGAGTTTCAGGATCCCTCGAGGAAACGCTGGAGTCCCTGAGAGACGGGCTTGTAAGAATCGATCCAACCCTCTCCGGAG
>JACQPU010000257.1 GCA_016207365.1 Ignavibacteriales bacterium
GGGTAGCGCTTCCCATCGAATTCCACAACCTGTCCCTTT
The DNA here is from genome assembly GCA_016207365.1 of Ignavibacteriales bacterium. Classification (GTDB taxonomy): domain Bacteria; phylum Bacteroidota; class Ignavibacteria; order UBA10030; family UBA10030; genus JACQPU01. The sequence goes on from JACQPU010000257.1 coordinate 40, forward strand.
TCGACGGCCTCGTCGTAAAAGTCTTCGATTTGGTACTTCGTGCCATGAGCCCCAAGACCCGCGGCACGGACTTTTGGGCCAAACGCAATGAATTGATTGTACACATTCCGATATTCGCGCGTGACCACGGTAAGAGCGGGCATGGTTTTTCCCGGAACGGCTTCGGTCTCCCCCGTGATCCAGTCGCGTATGTCTTTCTGAGCCATTTCAGCCGGAGTATCGTGCGCAAGCGGAAGAGCGACGATTTCCCGGACGGGCCGTGGAAAATGTGGCGCGGCGAGTTCCGAAAATTTCTTCGCCAGCGCCCGGAAGATTGCCCAATCGCTCTTTGACTCCCAGCATGGCGGAATCGCGGCGGAAAGGGGATGTATAAAGCTATGCATGTCTGTCGAATTCAGGTCGGCTTTCTCGTACCATGTTGCGGCCGGAAGGATAATGTCCGAGTACAGCGCCGAGGTATCCATCCGAAAATTGAGGTCGACAATCAGATCCAACTTCCCTTTTGGCGCTTCGTTATGCCAGACGACATTCTCGACAGAACCTTTCGCCAAATCTTCGGCAACAGCGTTGTCGTGTGTGCCAAGGTAGTGCCGGAGAAAATACTCATGACCCTTACTACTCGACATCAGCGCATTGCCGCGCCAGATGTACCATACACGAGGCCAGTTTTCAGGAGCATCGGGATCTTCCACCGAGAACTTCAATGATCGTTCTTTAAGCTTCTTGACCACGTATCCCACGATTGCTTCATCAGTTGTCGCACCGGCGGCTTCCGCTTCCTTGACCAGTTCGATCGTGTTCTTGTTGAATTGTGGATAAAATGGAAGCCAGCCGTTTCTTACGGCCTTGACCTGAAGGTCCATCGTATGACCGCCGGCAAATCCATTCTGCCGGTTTTGTGGTACGGTATGGTAGTCCGTAAACGCGCGCTCATAGCGCCATTGGTCAGAATTTACGTAATGCCAGCTCGGTGCATTTTGCTGACGTGATGGCGGATACCAATCCTTCGCGAACGCGATCGCCGACCAGGACTCCATGGGCGCCAGTTTTTCCTGACCGACGTAGTGCGCAAGTCCTCCGCCGTTTACACCGACACAACCTGAAAACATCAACGCGTGGATGGCGGCGCGATACATCAGATTCGCGTGGTACCAATGATTGATGCCCGCTCCGATGATCACGGTGCACTTGCCGCCGGTCATTTTTGCCGTTGTGCCCCATTCACGGGCAAACTGAAGAAGATCCTTCCGGCCGATGCCGGTATATTTTTCCGACCATGCCGGCGTGAACGGCGCGTCCTCATCGTCATATCCCTTCGGATAGTCACCATCGAGTCCGCGGCGAACACCGTACTGAGCCATAAGGAGATCGTATACGGTGGCAACAACCATTTTCTTCCCGTCGGATGTCTTGAGATACTTGACGGGAACGTTCCGAAGCCGGGTCGTCCCTTCGGCAAAATCATCGAAGCGAACGGGAACGTTGCCGTCTCCATCTTCCAGGAAGGTCAGGACCGGATCGATGTCGCTGCCATCAAGTCCGTCCTTCAACAGAAGATTCCATTTTCCTTTTTCCGACCCCCACCGGAAACCTGTACTCCCCATCGGCATTTTCGGACCGCGCGACGCTGCGTCCCAGAAAAGGAATTTCCAGTCCCCGTTCTCAACCTCGGCATAGCGTTTGATCCTGTTTGCGCGGAGCAACTGACCGGGCGCAAACGCCTTGTCTTCCTGAATGAGTTCAACCAGATGAGGTGCGTCTGTATAGCGTTTGGTGTAATCGATGAAATAGGGGGTTTGGTCTCTATGATGGAATTCAGAAAGAAGGACATGATTTACAGCCATCCACCACGCGCCATCCTGCCCGGCGTTGATTGAAACCCATTGGTCGGCATACTTTGCCACCTGACTGAAATCCGGGGAGAACACGTACATTTTGGTCCCGTTGTGCCGTGATTCCGCTGCGAAGTGGCAATCAGGCGTCCGCGTCATGTTCAGATTCGATCCCATCACGGCCAGAAGCTTTGCATTGTACCAATCGGCCGATTCCTGCACATCGGTCTGCTCGCCCCAGGTTTCAGGAGACGCGGAGGGCAGGTCGCAGTACCAATCGTAGAACGAAAGCGAGATACCGCCCATGAGCTGCATAAGCCGTGAGCCACCGGCGTAGCTAATCATGGACATGGCTGGAATGGGTGAAAAGCCCGCGATGCGATCCGGACCGTGCTCTTTAATAGTGTGAATGTTCGCCGCTGCCATGATTTCAAGAACGTCGTCCCACGATGCGCGGCGGAAGCCGCCTTTTCCCCGCGCCTTTTGCCACCGTGCGCGGGAATCGCGATTCGAAACAAGAGACTTCCAGGCCTCCACAGGATCTTCGTGTGCGGCACGGGCCTTTCGCCACAGATCCATGAGGGCGCCGCGGATGTAAGGATATTTTACGCGCAGAGGGCTGTAGAGGTACCACGAAAACGAGATGCCACGCTGGCATCCGCGCGGCTCGTACGGCGGCAGTCCGTGTTCGAGCGAGGGATAATCCAGACCCTGCATTTCCCACGTAACGATCCCATCCTTCACATGAATCATCCATGTGCAGCTTCCTGTGCAGTTCACGCCATGCGTACTGCGGACTACTTTATCGTACTGCCATCGGTTCCTGTAGAATTCCTCCCAGGAACGAGCTTTCGGATTGAACTCATCTTTGATCCAGCGAAGCACTTTTTTATCAGACATTGTCGTTCTCCGATTCGTTGCGATGCACCAGCGTGCGGCGGACGGACTTCAGCCGTCCTTTCCAAATGACGTCGAAGAGTCCAAGCACAACGATTGTCCCGCCGAGGCCCAGCAAAACAAAATTAAGCCTTGAGGTGGCAATGTCATCAGGGTTGCGTTGGAGCGTTGACTGAAAGTAGGCAACGAGTGCAAGGACCTCTTCGCTTTGGAGCGGAGCATTTCTGTATACCGATTGCATGGTGGGTGTTGCGGGAGCAGTCAACCAGGTCGAGAGCGTCTTGCGTCCCTCGTATCGCTCGAACACCGTCGTTAAATCGGGCGCAAGACTTCCTCCTCCAAGGGCGCCCACCCCATGAGCCGTGTGACAGGAAATGCATGATGGTCCACCGCCGGTAAGAGGGATGCGGCCGAGAAACAGGAGTCGACCGGTTTCAATATCGGACGAGGTGAAGGGCCGGTCGCTGATCTGGATGCCGACAAAGTGCGATTTCTCCAATTTCGATTCCTCGGCTATCAGGTCGAGAAGAGCATTTGCGCGTGCCCGCGTCATTCCGGGAAGCGTCGGCATGATGGCGTTCCGGGAGTCCTTGAGGAGCTCAAGGGCATACGGATCGCCCGCATCAATGAGGGAACGCGGATCGACGATGAACCGTGTGAGCCAATCGCGATCTTTCCTCTGCTCAACGTTCTTGAGGTCGGGTCCGGTCAGTCGTCCTCCGCCGATGGTGTGACAGCTCACGCAATTCTGGCGGAAGTCCGCGGCCGGGTCCTGCGAGGAAGCCACCTCCATGCCAACGGCTATGAGGACACCGACGAGGAGCGGTCTGACAACAGTCAACGTCATGGTCATTGTGTTTTTCTCAGGTGGTCGATGAGATTCAGTTTACCGTCCAATTCTTTGCTCAATTCACGGATAGTTTTCATGTCCACCATTGCTAAGATCATCGCTTTTGCATTTTTCCACTGATCGTGCACCGGACAGGGATTGTCATCGCCGCACTGGGGGAACCCGAGCACACAGTTGGAAAGAAACTCTCCGCCATCCACGGCTCTGATAATGTCATGGAGTGTGATTTGATTCGGAGGCCGGGAAAGCTCGAATCCTCCGCTCGAGCCTTTGTGAGATTCGAGAATGTGCTCACGGGTGAGTTGCTGAAAAATCTTGCTGAGGAAATGGTGCGGGATGCTGAGTGCGTCTGAGATATCGCGCAGCAGAATCGGTGTTGAAGTCTGCTTCGCCGCCAGAAAGAGCGTAGCCTGAATTGCGTACTCACATGACTTGCTGAAAATAAGAGACATAAATAGGATAATTAGACCTATTTATCTGAAATATAGATGAGAAGTCATTTTTTGTCAAGCATTTTCTTAACGAATCTGACATGAATTGTATTCGCTCATTATTACGATTAGCACTAGTGGGGGTTTGAGTCTTGCCACGGATTTTTCTAGTATGAAGGACCGCTTTAACCCTTCTTTGAAAGGATACCACCAATGATCCCACGCATTGTCACCACTACCGGTCTTCTCATTCTTTTGTGGTTACCCCTTCAGTCTCAGTCACTATCACCACTGACCGGATCCTGGAATTTCATTCCTCAAAACAGTCACGAAATCGGACTCTACGGCACTCTATTGATCAATATTCGCGAGGAAGCCGGAGCCGTCACGATTCTTCAAAAATGGGGTACGACGCGATTCTTCGTCGACTCTCTTACGCTTCCTGTCGACGGCACGCAGACGAAGCTTGCCGTCAGCAGCCGCGTCTGGCCAGCCAATGTTTTCATGGGACTTTCCATGCCGGTTGGCGGATCGCGTTTACTCAGCGCCACGGTTCTGGATGGCGGCAACACACTTCGAGTAACCGATGAATACACCCTCCGCTCATCGCAAGGATCTTCCCCCATCACGGTCACCCACACCTACGGCGTGTCCGAAAACGGAAATGTTCTCACATACACGATGGAGCGAAGTTCCCGCCGCACGGGTCCAAAGGTTATCTTTACCCTCAAGCAGCCCGGGTACAGAGAGGCATACACCGTTCGTCTCGAGGACAACTGGGAGATTAACGGTTCACTTCCGCTCCAGGCTTTCTATATCAGCCTCCAGGGCCTCGCCAACACGGACAGCCCGCGAATGTACATCCTCTATCCTCCCAACTGGCCGTTTACCTACGTCCAATCGGTGTATGAATTCTACCGGGACAAGCGTCACTTTACATTCAAGGAGCTTCGCTCGGTCTCCGGGGCGCTCAAAGCTCTCCGTCCGTTTATGCAGGGCTATGTCGTGTGGGACAAGAACGTGAGGACCTCTCTCATCGTCGCGTTCACCGTCGCAGGACTTGAGCGGGCGGTTGTTGTCACAGAGGATCTTATCAAGGAAGCGGAGGCGGCAGGATTGCAGAAGGTCGAAGATTTCAGAGGTCGTTTTGTCGGAAAGACCGACGCTGAAATCTACCAGTGGGCTTACGACCGGTACTGGCAACGATGCAGCAAGGATTACATCATCTGGCTGGGGGGCGAACATGGTACCATTATGAAACCAGGCGTTGCCGATTTCGGCGTTGCGAAGAAAGTCTTTTTTAACGACCTCTCCAGCCGTCCGACAGATACCCTGGAATACAATCTCGCCCGCCGTGTTCTCGGTGAAATGAATCCGATGTCAATGGTGATGGGCTGGCATTCGTACGCGAAGGACTACGAAAGGGAACACGTGACGCTCACATCCAGCTTCGGCCATCGCGTCGAAGGACTGCACACGCTGCCAAACCTCAGCTTCAGCAGTCTGGTACCAGCCACACCGGGATTCCAATTCAAGAACAATCATAACATTCGTCCGGGAAAAGACTACTCACCGAGGAACAAAGTATACATCAGCTGTATCCAGACAGACGGTATCGGACTTGGAGCATGGTTGAAGCCCGGGCGCGGTGAAATCCCCTATGCCTGGGAGGTCCTCATGAACTACGTCTGGATGGCCCCTGCGATGGCAGAGTATTTCTACACCATGGCCACTCCAAACGACTACTTCATCGGATGCCTCTCAGGGCCAGGCTACATGTATCCCAAAGCCGTTCCCCCTCACCTCCTTCCGCCGCTCATTGCCAAGTCACGCGAGTTCATGCAACTTCTGGATCTCAGGGTCTTTGAGATTATGGATTATTCGGAAGGTGCAACGGTGGAGGGAAATACGAACCTGACAAAACGGGTTGTGGATGAGTATTACAAGGGCATGCCCGAAGCGATCGGCTTCATCAACGGCTATAGTCCTTCCCACACGTTCACAGTTCGGGACGGAAAGCCGTTCATTTCGTACGACTACTACTTGTCTCCAACGCGGCCGGAGGCAGATGCAGTGGCGGACCTGCAGGAATTAACAAGAATCAACGCAAAACGCCCATATTTTCTTCTGATTCATGTCCGTGAATCCAGCGACATCAAGCGCGTCAAGGGGATTCTGGACAAGCTCGGTCCTGAGTTTGACGTTGTCTCACTGGATGTGTTTCTCACAATGGCAGGGAAGAAACCGACTTTCCAGGAGAGATTTCTGGACACGAGGGACACACGGTCGGAAACATCAGACAGTGAATAGCACATGGTAACACCAGAAAGACTTTCGGAGACATTGAACCGGATCAGGGAAGTCCGGATCGGGGTCATTGGCGATTTCTGTCTGGACGCATATTGGCTCCTCGACACAAGTCCTCCCGAGCCTTCTCTTGAAACAGCCAAACCAACGGCGGCAGTAATCAAACAACGATATAGCCTGGGTGGCGCCGGCAACATCGTTAACAACCTTCTTGCTTTGCGCGTGCAGCAGGTCCGCGTCTTTGGCGTAATCAATGATGACCTGTTTGGCCGTGAAATGCTCATGCAACTGCAGGGGAGCAACGACTTGCACGTACCTCCGTCAAAGGGAAAAATCAACTGCGATGGTATGATCATTCAACGCGAACGATGGGACACTCCGGTGTATGCCAAACCGTATCGTGGCATGGAGGAACAGAATCGCATTGATTTTGGTCGTTTTAATTCCATAACAGCAGAAACTGAGGACCGGCTCCTCTCGGCAGTCATCCAGGCGCTAGCGCTCGTTGACGCGTTCATCATCAATCAACAGCTTCCCAGAGGCATCTATTCCGAGAACGTCACGCGGGCCTTAAACCGCCTTTCAAACGAGCATCCAGAGAGGGTTTTTCTTTTGGATTCGCGAACCCGAAGTGATGAATTCCAGGGGATGATGTGCAAGATTAATGCATGTGAAGCCGCACGAGTCTCCGGAGAAGTAAAGGAATTCAACGAGTTGGTCCACGTTGATGATCTCAAACGCTACGCCCGGCGTATCTTCGAGAAATCCTGCAAACCCGTTTTTATCACGCGAAGCGGTCGGGGAATCCTCCTCTTTGACGGCCGGGACTTCCATGAAATCCCCGGCATTCAGGTTCTCCAGGCCATTGATCCGGTTGGGGCGGGAGACACGACGGTTTCCGCAATCGCCGCCGCACTGGCTTCCGGAGCTTCTCATAAAGAAGCCGCCGTCCTTGGGAATCTCGCGTCTGCCGTAACGATCCAAAAGCTGCAACAGACCGGCACAGCCTCTCCTCATGAAATTGTTGAGTTGGCATCGACAGCAGACTATGTGTTCCGTCCGGAACTTGCCGATGATATCCGACATGCCCGCCATGTTCACGACTCGGAAATCGAAATCATCAATGCTGAGCTCCCGCCTCGGCATTTCGCTTACGCTATCTTTGATCACGACGGCACGCTATCGACGTTGCGGCAGGGCTGGGAGGACATCATGGAAACAATGATGGTGCGCTTAATACTGGGGGGGAAGTACAAGGAGATCGCAGAAGAAGCCTACCACCGTGTCCTCAGGCGAATCCGGGACTACATTGATCAATCCACGGGCATCGAAACGATCCAGCAAATGCATGCGCTCGTGGAGATTGTCAAGGAATTTGGGTATATCCCGGCAGAAGACATTCTTGATGCACAGGGATACAAGCACATCTATAATGAAGCGTTGATGCAACAGGTAAATTACCGTTTGCAGAGGTTACGACGGGATGAGTTGAGCGCGGCAGACTACACCGTCAAAGGTTCATTTGAGTTCCTTCACGCACTTCACAAGCGCGGAGTCAGACTTTACCTCGCCAGCGGAACCGATCAAGAGGATGTTGTCCGGGAAGCGGAGACCCTTGGATACGGGGATATCTTCGAAGGGAACATCTATGGCTGGACAGGTGAGGTCACAAGGAACACCAAAAGAATGGTCATTGAGGGCATTATCAGAAAAAACAATCTGCAGGGGAACGAATTGATTTGCTTCGGTGATGGTCCGGTGGAGTTGCGGGAGGTCAAACGTTGCGGTGGAGTGGCCGTGGGAATTGCTTCGGATGAGGTACGCCGCTACGGGCTCAACCCGACCAAGCGTTCGCGACTGATCAAAGCCGGTGCTGACATTGTCGCGCCGGATTTCACGCAGGGAAACCTCTTGCTACAGATCCTGTCCGGAGGCGTTGGCGTTTTTCCGCACATACCAGCCGCAGCGCCGTAGCAAACGTCCAGTCAGAACGGTAGTTCGAGTTTCAACGTCACGAAGTCTCCTTCCTCCAAATCCTCTTTCGCACGTACGTCGGACTTGACGGGCAGGACGTACGAGGCGGATTTTGCATCCGGAAAAAGTGAGGTTTTCCACGTCGTTGATCCAATAGTCGCCGTAACACGGATTGATCCCCAGCCAGGGCGCGGACCTTTGGAGGATTGTTTGATCTCATACGCCCGTTTCTTTGGGAGCGTGATAAAGTGCCAGCCAGCGGGGCCCGGGTAGTGCCATAATTTGGCGCGCACTTTGAGAGTAGTCATTATTCAACAATCTGGAAAATCTCGCGTCGCCCCGTCAGGTACATCTCCGTGTACTTTGACATCTCTTCGGCCACCTTCGGATCCATGGCCGGATCGGGTTTTCCGGATTTATAGTCCTGCATCTGTTTCTCAAACTCCGCAAGACTCTTCACGCGTGTCTCGACAACGACTGTGTTGTAGTCCCCAGCCATGTCGGTCATCACGACCGTGTCAGGATCGGCTGGAAATGCCCTCTTGAAGAGTTTAGCCAGTTTCGATGCCTGACCCGGCTTTGCGGTGAATACTTCACGAATGATATACATGGTCAGCCTCCTTTTCTGTCCGCCATCGGCTTGTAGCGAAGAAGAACGACTCCGCTCTTGAACATCCTTGTCGCTGTAAGCTCCAAGTCCAGTTTTTTCCGAAGACCGTGAAAGATCGATGTAC
>JACQPU010000279.1 GCA_016207365.1 Ignavibacteriales bacterium
CCTCCGCTGCGGCATCCGTGCAAGTGCAGCGCGGTGCTGGATCGTCGCTCTATGGCGCCGGCGCTTTTGGAGGCTCGTTTAACATCGTTACGGGCAATGCCCGCCCTGAGCGCTATTACGGCGTCAACCTCTCATTTGGCGATCCGCTGAACACGATGTACGGGGTCGATTTGAGCAGCGGCCTCATTAATGACGCCTATGCATTCACAATTCGGCTCGACAGGAAAATTGGAGAGGGCACGCGCCTCGGCGCTCGGTATGAGGGATATAACTACTATCTCTCCGGCTCCTGGTTTATGGATGAGAAGCAATCCTTGAAGCTTGTCCTTCATGGCGCTCCTCAGGAGCACACCTACTCGTTCTCGAATGATATTGCGTATTTTAAGTATTTCAATTACGAGGCAAATTCGGCGCCGTGGCTTCCGCGCGCTACCGTGAATCAATTGCCGCCCAATGCCAACACAGGTCTCCCCAGCTATGGCTTACTGGATGGGGCCCGTGAACTTGTCACAGATGATATAGTGGGACTTGCACACACCCATTTTCACAAGCCCCAAGTAGAACTCCATTACAGCAATGATCTTACAGAGAACTCGGCGATTCGAGCAACATTTTTCTTTTCTCGTGGAAGAGGAGGAGGATCAAGCCTCAATAGTGGTGGAAACTTCAACGCATCATCGTCTAATCTCACTGCGTCTAACCATAGATATTTGCTCTTGTCGGGCAATGGTTCCATTACAAATCCCACGGTTGTTGACACGTTCTATTTGAGAAACGCTTATCAGCGAGACAGTTATTCACTTCACCAACAGTGGGGAATTCTTGCCAGTTATGCGTTTCAACCGACCGACCAATTGAATCTCACGGTTGGTGGAGAGTTCCGTTCATGGACAGCCGACCACCCGGGTCATTTCACCAATCTCTACGGAAAAACATCGATCACCGCACAATCATATGGTGCTGTAAGCACGACGGGCACACTAACGAGCTTCACGCGCAGGACGTATCAAGGGGACGTTGCCCAACAGAATGACATGGCGGTCTTTGGTTGGGATCTGTCAAGCACTGATCCGCAGTATCGTACGCAGTATCGTAACTATCGCGGTGAGACACCACAATACACGATCTTTGCAAACGCCGGTTACAAACTCTTGCCGAACCTCACGGCAACAGGTACTCTCCAATACGTCTGGTACCAATACAAACTCATCGAAAACATGCCGAGCGAGAGTGCCATTGGTCGTCAGCTTACGACGGCAGAGGTGACGTCACGCGGTTTGACTTCGGCCTTGCAAGAAGGTCCCACGGGAAATGGAAAATTCCTGATGACCAACAGCACAACGACCAACTGGTATGAATTCGACCTTGTGAACGCAACGCGGTCCCGCGGATTCATTCAGCCAAAGGTCGGCGTCAACTACAACATCGACGAGAACCTCAACGTGTTTGGCAACTACGCGCATGTTGAACGGTTCGTTGATCTCGGTGTCTATTATAATTCCGGCCGCTTGAATACGGATGCCAAGGACGAGACCTCCGAGCAGTTCGAGATCGGAGTAGGCTGGACCTCTCGGGGACTCCAGGCAAAGCTGAATGCCTACAACATGTCGTGGGATAACAAATCCCAGCGAATCACAGACGTGAGCCAGGCAGGGCAGCCCGGATATGACCGCAACGGGAACAAAACGATTCTCGTTGGCAGCGCTACCTTCAAAGGAATAGAATTCGAAGCGAACATTCAGGCAGGCAGGTTTGTCACAGCCCTGGACGGGCTTGAGTTGCGAGGCTCGGCCACGCTCTCGGAGAACAAGTGGACGTCCGTTCTTGACGAGGCCAAGGTTGTCGGCGGAACTCGGGCCGTGTTTAATACCAGCGGTCGTGACGGAAATGGGAATCTGAAGACCATCTATGTTGACGAACTTGCCGGCTCGTTTGTCGGTGGACCTCCGCAGATGATGATGTCTTTTGGCACGACGTACAAGTGGTCTGATCTCTTCGTTGGCTTCGACGTAAACTTCTATGAAAACCACTACGGTCTCGACGGGCCGACGTATATCCGTGTTGACGGTGAGTGGAATGCCACAAAGACAGCGTTTACGTATAAGTTGAAACGAAGGCTGCCTGGACGCACAATCGTTGATGCGCATGCCGGATATCGGTTCTCCTTCGCCGGTCTTAAAGGTGTTGCATCGGCGCAGCTGCTGAATGCGTTCAACGTCGAGCATCTTGCTGACGTTGATAACTTCGGAGTGCAGCCTGGAATTCTTCGGTCGCTCCGCTTCAACGCAAGTATCGGCATTTAGTAAGCTGTTTCCTCAACGCTGTAAGGCCCCGTCGGTTCAATCCGGCGGGGCTTTTTATTTGAACGCAGATTTCGCGGAATTTCGATGACTGAAACATCTTGAGGGTGCTTGATGTTCTGTTAAATACCTGCATCATCTGCGCAAATCTGTTCAAATCTGCGGAGATCTGAGTAATCATCTCGCTTTTCTCGAAAAGTCTTCATATATTTATGCCCTGTTTCTAATCGTCAACGTCGCAACGAGAGGAGGGATCATGGAGCGCGGCAAAGTGAAATTCTTCAATGTTTCCAAGGGTTTTGGCTTTATTACAACAGACCCCGCAGGGGAAGACGTGTTCTTCCATAAGTCCAACGTGAAAAACGCAGGATTCCGGGACAATCTTATTGAGGGGGATCTGGTGGAGTTTGAAATAAAGGAAGAGCTGAAGGGAAAGCGGGCGTATAATATCTCCAGAAGATAAGTGTTCGATGAGATCCGTATTACGCTCGAAGATACACAAGGCCACCGTTACCGAAGCCGAGGTCAGCTACGTCGGCAGCATAACGATTGACGAGGATCTCGTAGAAAAGGGACAATTCTGGCCGGGAGAGAAGGTACTGGTCGTCAGCAACACGACGGGAGCGCGGATTGAGACGTATGTCATCGTCGGCAAGCGTGGCTCTGGGATCATTTGCATGAACGGCGCGGCTGCTCACCGGATCAAGCAGGGTGAGGAAATCATTATCATGGCATTTGAGCTCACCGACAAACCAATCAAGGCGATCAACATCCTCGTCGACAAAGACAACAAATTTGTGCGATTCCTGTAGAAAGGACCCCTCCTCCACCCACGCGGATTCCCCGCCTTCGGCGGATCTGGCGGTCATGCAGTTTGGTGATTGATACTTAGTTCTTGTTTGGAACGTGGAATTTGTAATTTGAATTTATTCTTAATTGGGGTCGTAACTCCCGCCTTCGCTGAAAAGCGAGCTTCGGCGGGCAAGCAGTCTGGTTGAAGTCACGACAATTGGCAATCGTAAATTGGAAATCCACTCTGGGGTCGTAGCTCCCGCCTTCGCTGAAAAGCGAGCTTCGGCGGGCAAGCAGTCTGGTTAAAGTCACGACAATTGGCAATCGTAAA
>JACQPU010000280.1 GCA_016207365.1 Ignavibacteriales bacterium
CGATACGGGTTTTCATATCGCCAAGCTCTTCCAGAGGACTGCGAAGAAATGTTCTCGGATAGACGAACGGGCGAATGGCATCAAGCCATTGCGCAGCGGTGCGCCGATTCCCGGCTATGGGTCTCGCCTTGACCAGCATTTGACGCTCCCATGTCTCGCCGCGGGTTTCATAATAATGAAGCGAAGCGGCTTGAGAGATTGCCAGCGGTCCCGACCGTCCCTCGGGACGCAGCCGCATATCGACCCTGTACAGCGACCCCTCCCCCGCAACCTCGGTTAGCTTTCGCACAACGAACTCTGCCAGCCTGTTATAGAATTCATGAAACGTCCGGATTCTTTCCTGCGGCGCCTCAAATTCACCGTCTTCTTCGTAAACGAACAGGAGGTCAATATCAGAGCTGAAATTCAGCTCCTCCCCACCTAACTTCCCAAGCCCGATCACAGCGAGCGCATTGCCAAACGCGGCTCCGGTTCTTGCGCAGAGGTCCCTCCAACCGATTTCCAGAACCGCTTCGACAATTGACGCCGCCAAACCTGACAGTTCCCGGGTCACGGTTACTACGTCCGCTTCTTTTAGGATGTCCCGCGCTCCTATACGGAGAATTTCGCGCCGATGGAACCGCTTGACCGCGTCGAGTTTCCGATCGGGCCGGGAAAAAAGGCTGATTGCAGCCAGGGCCTCATTAAGAAACGCCTCACGTGTCTTCTCGCTCTTGAGAGCCGGCGTTGTGGTAAGCCATCGGAAGAGTTCCGGATCCCGGACGAGAATATCAGCCAGATATTGTGACTGGGCAAAGACATCAAGGGCGGTTCGCTGGAGTACGGCATGCTGCTGAAAATCACGAAGGATGGATGAGGAAAAACCGGCGGAAAGGAAACGATGGAAGTTGTTGGCAGCCCGAAGCGGATCCGCGGTACCGCCGAGATCCCTCCTGAGCGTTTTGAAAAACCGCCCGGGCGGAATGCCTGCATTGATGACGAGAGTCTCGAATGAAGCCAGGCGAGGCGTTATTGCCACTCTTGAAGCGGATCTTCGTTGCGCTGCCATGTCCGGTGCCAAAATAGAAAAAAACCGAACGAAAAGCATTGGCCGCAAACTCCTTGCATCTGCGGGAGTCAACTTCTATATTCCTCATCACCTTTGTTCATTATTTGATCCCGGATTGTTCATGGTCAAGCTCATCGCTTTATACAAAGCCGCCGACGATCAGTCGGCTTTCGACAAACATTACAATGAAATACACACGCCACTGGTGAAGAAAATGCCAGGATTACGGAAACTTGAGGTCGCCCGCATCACCGGAGCACCCATCGGCGAGCCCAAGCACTATCTCCTGGCGGAGATGTATTTCGACAGCCAGGATGCACTTGACGCGGCCATGGCGTCAGCGGAGGGAAAAGCCGCTGCCAGAGACTTGATGAGTTTTGCAGGAAACCTTGTGACGATGTTCTATGCAGACGTCCAGAGCGATTGATCCAACATGAGCAAGTACTCCGGCACATCCCCTTCCCGCCTCCGCTTCAAGAATATCCGCTATTCAAAAAAGAGTTGGATCGCAACCGTCACGATCAACCGTCCGGCAGTTCACAATTGCCTGAATTTTGAGACGCTTTTGGAACTTGGGCGGGCCTTTCAGGATGCATCCTGGGACGATCAAGTCGCCGCTGTCGTTGTCACCGGGGCAGGCGAGGAAGCATTTTGCACCGGCGCTGATATAAAAGAGTGGAACAGGGATTTTCTGAAAAAGCCTGGCGATTTCTACAAGTGGATGGGGGTGTTTATCGAAACCTATGACAGGCTTCGGAATATTGGTAAACCCACGATAGCACGATTAAACGGCATGGCGGTAGGCGGAGGAAATGAACTTCAGATGTCCTGCGATCTTGCCATCGCTGCGGACGATGTCGTGATACGGCATGTGGGAACTGCACGCGGCAGTGTTCCCGGCGCCGGCGCAACGCAATGGCTTCCGTTGATTGTCGGCGACCGGCGAGCCCGGGAAATCCTGTTTCTGTGCGAAGATATCCCCGCCCGAAAAGCCCTCGAATGGGGACTCATCAACGAGGTTGTTCCGCGCGTCGAACTTGACAAAGCCGTGAAGCGCATGGCGGAGAAACTCATCCGAAAGCTCCCCGAAGTCACGCGTTACACGAAGCAACAACTCAATTTCTGGCGTGACTTCTCGTGGGCCATGACCATTGGACATGTGCGAGATTGGCTCACCGTGCACACAGGCGCACCTGAGATCGCCGAGGGTATTAAAGCATTCAGCCAGAAGCGACCCGTTGACTACCTGGCGATCAGGACAATGATGGCCGGAAGGAATCTCAAGAAGAACAAGAGAACCTAATTTGCCATGGACTATCAATTTATTCTCCTGACAAGAGACCCTGCAGGTTTTGCGGTTGTTCAACTAAACCGACCGGATGTCCTCAATGCCATCAACCGGAAACTTATGGAGGAACTTGTCGCGGCGCTGGAGGGCCTTGACGAAGATGAGAACATTCGATGCATCGTTCTGACCGGCAATGAGAAGGCTTTTGCTGCCGGGGCAGATATCAAGGAAATGTCGGATGCATCTACAGTCGAAATGCTTCTTCGGGATCAATTTGCGCGATGGGACAGGATCCGGAAGATCAAGACCCCCATCATCGCTGCAGTGAGCGGATTTGCCCTTGGTGGAGGATGCGAACTCATGATGGCCTGCGATATCGTCATTGCATCGGAAACGGCGCGGATCGGCCAACCGGAAATCAATATCGGCGTCATGCCTGGAGCCGGCGGCACCCAGAGGCTTACCCGCGCAGTCGGAAAAACCAAAGCCATGGAGATGGTTCTGACAGGAAAAATGATTTCGGCGCAGGAAGCTCTTCAATGGGGACTCGTCAACAAGGTGGTACCCGTGGAATTTTATTTGGAAGAAGCAAAATCTCTGGCGACGGAGATCGCGCAGAAGCCGCCTCTTGCCGTTCGTCTCGCAAAAGAGGCAATCCTGAAGGCTTTTGATACGACAATCGAGGGGGGATTGGAATTCGAGCGCAAGAATTTCTATTTGTTGTTCGCAAGTGAAGATCAGAAAGAAGGAATGAAAGCATTCAGCGAAAAGCGAAAGGCACAGTGGAAGGGGAGATAAGGACGAAAGAACGAATCAACGAGTCAACGAATCTCCGCCGAAGGCGCCTGCCCGCCTCAGGCGAATTCAAAAAGGCAGGCGGGGATCAGCCTTTGGCTGAAACGA
>JACQPU010000263.1 GCA_016207365.1 Ignavibacteriales bacterium
CTCTTGTGCTCCCAGTTCTTTGATGACCTAAACTAATCGATTTGGAGAAGACAAGCAAGCGGCCAAGATCGGGGAAGGATTATAAACCTGTGTCGCCGGCGTGAAACCAGGGACCGTCACGGGAGGAATCCCCGGCCTCACTGCCCACCCACCCCCCAGGATTAAGAAATGGGCCTACCGGCGACACAGGACGAGTATACAACAATTTTATCCGCTTGTCAAGTCTTTTTTCGGAGAAACTCCGATTTTTTTCGGAAGGGGTTAAGAGCAGTAGAAGAGTCTCTTGTTAAGAACCTGTTCTTGTACGGATTCGCGTTAAAGAATCGGCGAATGATATAGTCGTCCATACTATCCCGCCATCTTGAAATCCGGATACTGTCGCCATTGAGCCTCGACTCATAGTACTGCCCCTCCAGACTCAGTACAAACCGTAACCGAAGCAAAAACAGAACAATCAAGCCAACGACGGTAAAGAGAGAAAGAAACGCGCCTATGTTGAAATAACGAAGATAGGCAGTATGCTCTTTCAATTCCGCATAGACAGAAAAGTGAAACGCCTCGAAAACCGAAAAACAAAGCAGAAGAATCGTGATCCTGTCGAAATAGACCCCCCTCGGAGACTCACCGATAAACCAGAAAAGAATGAACCCAAGCAGCACAACAGATCCTGCGAGGCTTGCCGTCGACCATGCCGCGTTCAGCGGCTTGAAAATCAACAAATGATAGTTGTCCCCGAACAGGTAGGGTTCAAGCTCCATCACACGCATCGTCTTCTCTTTGTGCGTCAATTCGCCAACTCGTTTCAGCCCGTCCCATCGCGAAAGCCCTATCCGCTCCGCGACAGCCTCAGCGCTCGGTTCTGAACCCGATTCGCGGAAAAGTTCAACCCACGCGCGATCGACGATTCTGAAATCCGTGACATCAGGTGTTGTGTACAGATATCTGGGATTTTGCAATATCGGATGAAAACCTGCAAGCAAGAAAACGACTATCGGCACCACCGTAAGCACAAGTCCCCGCATCAATCCTATTGTCGTATTCATGAACAAAGCTGCACCCACTATGCACGTGCTCTGAATGATCAATCCCATTCCTGCCGACACATATTGAAAATAGAAAAATCCCGCAAATCGCTCTTGCGGAAAGAATACTTGCGGGACAAAATAGTATCCAATATCAACGAGTTGCTGAACCCCCAGGAGCACGAACATCCCGGCAATCGCTTTGTTTCGCCGATGTCGTTCAGCGATCAACAATGCTGAGCAAACCACACCAAGGAACAGAAGAGTTAATTGGCGATACAATGAAAATACCACAATGGCATTGTGGGGCAAAATCGCCAATGCGAGGACCAGTGTGATCGTCACTGTCCCCACTGCACCAGCCATCCCACGTAAATAACTTTGCATTTCGACGGGTAACTTCGCCTGCAGCACGACTACACCTTCTGCGCCACGTTCGCTTTGGACGTGCTGGCCAGACGACGTGCAATGAATCTTTGGGCAATTCGGCCATTGGAAATAAACCGCCGAAGAATCAGCTCATCGATGCCGTCCCTCCATCGACTGATTGACGCCGCGTCCCGTGCAAGCTTCCGTTCATAAAACGAGCCTTCCGACCGGGCCAGAAATTTCAGGCGCGCCAGAAAGAATATTCCGAAGACTACCATGATCCCCGTTGTAACATATTTTCCTATCTGATCCAACACCATCACTTGGTCGTGTGTGGTAGCCCTAACAAGGGCGATCGCATGGACATACTCCATGACGCAATAGAGAAGGAGACTAAAATGAATTTTCTCCATGTGGGCAGCCTCGGGCGGATCATGAAGGTATTTCAGCCCAAGATATGCCACAAGCATCGGAATGCATAACAGCGACAGCAGCGCTGTAACCATGTAAAGAGGCCTGTTGAGAAGCGCAAGATAATTCTCCCCTATGGTGTATGGAAGAAGTTCGGAGATCCTTGCTATTTCACCCTCGCGGGTCAATTCTCCCCTCCGTCTGGAACCGTCCCATTCCGACAACGAAACAAGGGCCGCTACTTCTTCCGCCCCCGGCTCACCGACTCCCCGCGCGACGAGCTCCGCTTTTGCGCGGTCAACAATACGAAAGTCTGTTATTTCCGGCACTGTATACACATACCGCGGGTTTTTCAGAAACGGATACGCACATATGGCAACCACAAGACTTGCCACAACGACAGAGACGCCCAGCCTGGCCCAGACACGAAGTGACTTCAAAAGTAACCCCACAAGCAAGAACGAACAGAGCATTATCAGTAATGCATGGTACAAAAGGTCTCCATATTGAACCAGCAGGAACAGGCGAAGCGGATCTAGAACAAACCCAGCAAGCCCTGTGTTTACAAGACCGAAAACCGCCTGAATGGAGAAGAACATCGCGTACAGGCACGCCGTTGCTCTCACAATTCCCACATCACTCCGACGCGCAACAAGGAACGCAGTCACGGCGACGAAAATACCAACGATCCTTAAGATAACCTGTGCAGTTTCCGAGGCCGGGGAAAACCCGACAGCGAGGAGAGAGCTCCCTATAAAGGAAAGGATCCAGAAAATCTTTGCCTTCGGCAGCAGACGACGAAACTCGTTCATGGATGCTGAACGTTGTGGATACCAAGTTTCTTCATACGGTACCTCAGCGTATCTTCCGTGATCCTGAGAAATCGAGCCGCCCGGCTTTGGTTGAATTCAAACTTGCGCAATACCCTCTCGAGGATTCTCTTCTCAATGAGTTCCATGGACCTGTCAATTGCGAACTCAACCCCTTGATCGATGCGCTCGAGCATTTGTGCTACTTCAGATTGTTCGTCCAAAAGCGTTTCCGGCAGCATGAATGTCTCTTTATTTTCTGACAAGAGCATCGCCCGTTCAATAAATGTCTTAAGCTCCCTCACATTTCCCTTCCATTCTTTTCTTACAAGTACCGCAACGGCATTAACATCAATGACGATATCGCCCAATGCCATTTCACGCGCGGTTTCCAGCACAAAGTGTTCGATGAGGTCGGGAATATCTTCAACGCGCTCACGCAGAGAGGGCATGTGGATGGTGTCCCACTGGCGTGTGAGTTTTGCCAGCACCGGCAGGATTTTTTCCTTTTTGACCAGGTTTCTCACTGCATCGCTCAATAACAGTATGAGCCGGATCTTTGCAACGCTTGTTGACATCCCATCGATGAAGTCCGCAATGATGGACTGAGCTGGAATGCTGGAGGAATCCACCTCGTCCATGATTAAGGTAGCACCGTCGGGAAGGTGGAAGTTGCCATGATCAGACGTGACGGGATTCAGAAACTCCTGGCTCGAAAGTATGGATTGCACGATGGACCGAAGTCGAATTTCATCGATGCCGGCAACATCAAGCTTCACAAACGGCTTCCGGGTATTCACGCCTGTTTCGTGGAGCAACTCTGCCACAACGCTCTTGCCCGTTCCGGGCTCGCCTGTAATAACAATATTGGTACCACTTGAAGCCAGCCGCCCGATGGCCGCATGAACCTGCTGGATTTGTTTGCTACCGCCGATAAGTTTCTTCACGACGGAGTGTCCCCTCCTCTCTTGGGATTTACGATCGTACGGTGGGTTTCCCCCATCTCATCGCCAAAGTAATCCATTTGACGGTAAGAATCAAGATTAGGTTCGGATTCCGAATTTTTGCGGAGCTCCGGAAAATGCCTGTGGTATCGGCTTCTTTGGGGGGTTACTCTTCGACCTTCTCCGCCCCCAGCTCGCGGATCAAGGCCCGGACAACGGGATGCTCATCTACACTGCGGACCGACTGCGTGCGTGCGGATCCTGAATCCAAGCGGGTTGCAAGGGGTATAGAAACCGAGACATCCGGATTTCCTGCAAGGACCTCGGGCTCAATGCGGACCTGGTACCCTGTAATCTTCTGGAAGGAATCCGCCAAAAATTGGCTGTTGCGACGCAGGGTTGAAACGTGGTAATCATCAGGACAAGCGATGCGGATCGAGCCGTTAGTCACCTCGGCAATCCTGCTGTGATCCAGCGTCGACGCAACACTGATACGCTCTTTTCTTACTTCACCAACCCACTCTTGCCATCGTGCATAGGCTTCTTCGGCAGATATAGGCTGCATCAGTGATTCTCTTGCCATTGTACTCGACAAATTCGAGCCACCGGAAACCGGCCCGCGACCGCCGATGTTCACACCGATAGCCTCGCGGCGAACCTGAACCGCTGCAGCTGTGTGCAGCACACCGGCATGTACACTCCCAACAACGCGGACGTCCCCTGCCGCACGCGACCCCCTCCCCGATGTCCTACCAGAATCCGATCCACTCGACGTTGAATTACCAATTCTTTTTTTTAGCTCATCGATTTGCGCCAGGAGCTCGCCGATCCTCACCGACTTCTCCATGGCGATCATCTGAAGAAGGCCGGCTTCAAGCTTGTATCGCGGCTGTGCAGCCCACCGCATCGATTGCTCGAGATCGTTCGATTGCCTCAACAACCTCAACAAATCCGCTTCATCCCACCGAACCGCTTCTTCCTGATACCGCGAGCGATAGTGATCCGATGCCTCCACAAGCTGCGTGGACTGCGTGGAGAGCGCGACCAAAAGATTGCGGAAATGCTCCGTAAGGCCTCCAACAAACTCCTTCAAATCGTACCCCGAATGGATGATCTCATCGATTACTTCAATACCCCGGCGCTGCTCTTTGGACCGGATGATGTCGGTGACCCTGAAATAGACATCGAGATCCACCGCATTCAGTGTCTTCAGCGCATCTGTGGTGGTAATAGCGTTCCCGCAGAACGACCGCACCTGATCAAAGATGCTCTGGGCATCGCGCAATGACCCGTCTCCCTTCTTTGCTATCACCATCAATGCATCGTCTTCGATCGTCACGGCTTCTTCAGCAGCGATAAACCGCAGCCGCGCCATGATCTCACCGATCCCAATGCGACGAAAGTCGAACCGCTGACATCGCGAAACGATTGTCGCGGGTACTTTATAGATCTCCGTTGTCGCAAAGATAAACACAACATGCGCAGGCGGTTCTTCAAGCGTCTTCAGGAGCGCGTTGAACGCCTCCTTGGTGAGCATGTGTACTTCATCGATAATGTAGACCTTGAATTTTCCCCGAGTGGGCGTGTAGCGGACGGACTCTCTGAGATTCCTGATCTCTTCCACGCCGCGGTTGGAGGCTCCATCAATCTCTATCACATCCAGGCTTCGGCCTTCCGTTATTTCCCGGCAGGTCTCGCACATATTGTCGGGGTTAAACTCTTTTGTGAGGTGAGGGCAATTAAGTGCTTTAGCCAGAATACGAGCGGTTGTGGTCTTCCCGCATCCCCGCTGCCCACTGAATACATAGGCATGTGCGATCCGACCCGTCGAGAGCGCATTTCTTAGGGTTGTTGTAATGTGGGACTGCCCGACGACATCTTCAAACACCATCGGGCGCCATTTTCGCGCTGTTACTTGATACGACATTCCGCCGTGAAGGTTTTGAATTGGGGGAATCGTAAATCTCTCATCTATCACATATCAGCGGCCGTGAGAGATTGCAGTGATATGTGTAAGGCAATAGGGAGACTGCTGTGTTTACTGTATGCTAAGTTAGCAAGGAAAGACTAAAAAGCAAGCAACCGTGTGAGCGGCCTCATCGCTTTTTCTTCATATGGCGAACAGGGGCTTTTGCCGGAGCAAATACGTAGGCAATGGCCTCCTCGATTCGTTCAACAGGAATGATCTTCAGGCCCTCTTTCACTTTTTCAGGTATTTCCACCAGATCCTTAAGATTTTCCCGGGGAATGAGAACGGTCCGGATGCCACTTCGTTGTGCCGCCAGCAGCTTCTCATTCAGTCCGCCTATGGGAAGCACGTTTCCGCGCAGTGTGATTTCGCCGGTCATAGCGACATCGTTCCGCGCTTTCCAACCTGCCGCCGCCGAGATAATGGCCATGGCCATGGTGATCCCGGCTGAAGGACCATCTTTGGGAATGGCCCCCTCGGGAAGATGAATATGGATCTCCCGGCCTTTGTAGAAATCGACAGGAACTCTGAGCCTCGCGGCATTCGCGCGAATGTAGCTCAACGCCGCCTGTGCCGATTCTTTCATAACATCCCCCAACTGTCCCGTCAACGTAAACTTCTCGGATCCGCGCATGATCGTCACATCCACATTCAGAATATCTCCGCCGACACTTGTCCACGCCAGACCTGTCACCGACCCCACCCTGCGTTCGCGGTCAGCAGCATGCTTGCGGAACTTCGGCACGCCAAGATACTGCTCTATCTTCTCGGTCGTTACGGTCACACCATGTCGTCCCTTTCGTGAAGATCCGTTTTTCGAAAGGACAATTTCCTTTGCGACCTTTCGGCAGATCGACGCAATCTCACGTTCAAGATTTCTTACACCGGCCTCCCGCGTGTATTCGCTGATGACCCGCCGGATTGCATCGTCAGCAAATTTTACCGCTGATCCCTCGAGTCCATGTGCTTTTAGCTGCTTCGGGACAATATGCCGCTTTGCGATCTCGAGTTTGTCATGTTCAAGGTAGCCCGGCAGCTCGATGATTTCCATCCGATCCTGCAATGGGAGCGGAATGTTGTAACGGACGTTGGCTGTGGTGATGAACATGACCTTTGAGAGATCGTAGTCGACCTCCAGATAATGGTCATTGAAGGTGCTGTTTTGTTCGGGATCGAGCACTTCAAGCATGGCAGCTGACGGATCACCCCGAAAATCCATGCTCATTTTGTCGACTTCGTCCAAGAGCATCACAGGATTAATGACGCCCGCACGTTTCATTGATTGGACGATCTTGCCAGGCATTGACCCGATGTACGTTCGCCGGTGTCCCCGAATTTCCGCCTCATCCCGTACTCCACCGAGCGAGATCCGCACGAACTTTCTTCCCAGCGCCCTGGCAATCGATTTCGCCAGCGAAGTCTTTCCCACACCCGGAGGACCCACAAAGCAGAGGATTTGTCCCTTCATGGAGCCTACGAGATTGAGCACAGCAATGAATTCAAGGATTCTTTCCTTTGGTTTCTCAAGGCCAAAATGGTCCTCATCGAGAATCTGTTTCACGTGGGCGACATCAAGATTGTCCCTCGTCTTCTTGCTCCAGGGAACACTCACGAGCCAATCAAGATAATTGCGCGTTACCGTGAACTCAGGCGACATGGGAGAAGTCTTCCTGAGTTTGTTAAATTCCTCAAGGGACTTTTCTTCGACATCCTTTGGCATTTTTGCCTGACGGATTTGCTCTTTAAGTTTTGCCAGTTCCGGGCTTGCCTCGTCCTCGCCGAGCTCATCCTGCAGGATCCTGATCTGTTCCTGAATGAAGAATTTTCTTTGCGATTTCTGAATGTTGTCCTGAACCTTGGTGTCGATTTCCTTCTCGATCTTCAGGATGTCGATTTCCGTTGTAAGGATCTTTGAGAGCTCGTAGAACTGATCACGAAGATTCTGGATTTCCAGGATGCGTTGTTTTACATCGACCCCCTGAACAATGTTCGAGGCCATGTAGTACAGTTTGCGTGGTGGCTCTTTGATGCCGTCGAAAGCCACAACCACCTCAGGGGCCACATTCCGGCTCAGCCGAACGTATTCACTGAACAGGGTCGTTGTATGGCGGATCAGGGCGTCAATTTCCTTGTCCGCCACCCCCCCTCCTTTGTTCATAACAATGTCTGCCTCGATGTAAGGCGTTGTTTTCACAATTTTCTGAATGCTGGCTTGAACGACACCATCAACAAGAATCTTCATGAGCCCGTTTGGAAGCTTGAGCATTTGAATGATCTTTGCAACCGTGCCGTGCTGATAAATGTCACCCGGGCCGGGTTCATCGACACTAGCGTTCTTCTGCGCAACGAGGAGAATATTCTTTCCCCGTTACAGCGACTCGTTCGCCGCCCGAAGAGACGATTCCCTCCCGACCAGGACAGGGAAAATCATGTACGGGAACACGACAACGTCTCTCAGCGGAAGGACCGGCAGGGTTGTTGGTATATTATCCAGGGTCTCGATGGTCTGACTGCCTGGCTTAACTTGAGGTTCACCCATGGTCTGCAATTCGTTGGCTCTAAAATGAAAAAAGGGAGTTGGCTAAACAGACTCCCTGTTAGTTAATGTACCGATTCGGGTCTGCACTGTCAAGAATGGAACAAAACACTCAAGAAAAGGCTGTTTCTACGTTAAGGCCCTATTCAGAAAGCGCACAAAGGGTGTGGCAATTTCAAAAGCCCTGGCAACTTCATTGACAAATCCAGGCGAAAGGCATATGCGGACGGAAAAGGATTTTCCGACAAAAAACTGCTTGAATCTGAGCCATTCCGCCATGGGGCTTTGTGGGTCATATCCAAGCGGAGTTCTTTGTAGCTTGTCACCCTCAAGCTTGCCGAACATGCGCTTCAGCCTGGGGTTATTTACAATTTCGAGAAACTCATCGGGATTGCTCGAAATGGCACGGCGGATGCTTTTTAGTTGTTCACTATCCGGCATGTAGATGCCAGCGCCCAGGAAGACCTCCGCGGGTTCGATGTGCATGTAGTATCCGGATCCCTCGACTCCTTTTGGTTTTCCGCGAAGAACGAAATGAGCTGCGACATGCGTCTTGTAAGGGCTTTTATCCTTGCTGAAGCGAACGTCCCGATGGATCCGGAACATCGATCGTTTTGGATTCGAATCGAATTCAGGGGCGAATGATCCGAAATGCGGTTGAAGCGCTGCTATCAGGGACTGCATTGGCAGTTTGACAGTTGTTTCGTATTCTCCTTTGTGGCGCTCAAACCAGTCACGCCTGTTGTTCCTTTTAAGTTGTCTCAGGAAGGCAAGTCCTCTCCTGGGGAATCCCCCGAAGGGAGGATAGACGTCAAAATCTATACCTGATGGTTTCATAGGGAGGGACCCTTGCCTTCGATTGCGAGTCGCACGAATCCGCCTGAGTGGGTCAGTCTTCTTTTTGCCTCGGTAACATCCACCCCGGCTTTTATCATGACCAGCGCAGTTTTGACGTGACCGTCTGCCTTGACAAGGATTGACTCAGCTTCATCGTACGAGATCCCAGTAATTGTCATGACAATTCGCTTTGCCCGTTCTTTGAGTTTTTCGTTAG
Source organism: Ignavibacteriales bacterium (assembly GCA_016207365.1). Taxonomy (GTDB): domain Bacteria; phylum Bacteroidota; class Ignavibacteria; order UBA10030; family UBA10030; genus JACQPU01. Next base: position 9,115 of record JACQPU010000263.1, read on the forward strand.
TCGTTTGCAGGTCAATCATCATATTCTCAAAGACTTTTCCCAAGCAAATCATGCTCGCGGTTGTAATCATGTTCAAAACCAGTTTTTGGGCCGTTCCAGACTTCATACGGGTTGATCCCATAATCACTTCAGGCCCGACGTCAGGGCAGACAGCGACATCAAGGGCTTCTGATAGATCTATAAATTCTTGCGAATATAATGTATCCCGTTTATTTGTGGTAATGTATAGTGTTCGTGCCCCTGCCTTTTTGGCGGCTTTTACAGCTCCAATCACATAGGGTGTCCGCAGACTTGCCGCTATTCCACAAACAACGTCTCCATGACCGACCCCGAGTTTTCGTACATCTGCTGCTCCATCTTCCTCGCGGTCTTCAGCGCCTTCCTGCGGTTTGAACATCGCTTTATCCCCGCCCGCAATGATTCCTTGAACCATCTTGGGGTCTGTTCCGAACGTTGGCGGGCATTCAACGGCATCCAGGACGCCCAGACGTCCGCTCGTACCTGCTCCAACATAAATAAGTTTTCCGCCGTTCTTGAGAGCATCGACCGCGATTTCCACTGCCTTAGCGATGTAGGGGATCTCCTTCTCCACGACCGCGGCAATCCTTTGGTCTTCTGCGTTGATGACAGAAAGGATTTCTGTTACCGACATAGCATCGATATTCATGCTGGCAGGGTTACGTTGCTCTGTGGAGAGCTTCGCAAGCTGGTCGAATAATTTGTTCGTATCCATTCAGATCAAAAGTGAATGATAATCAGTTTCTTATCGATCCACTCTCCTGTGTCATCTGCTTTTTGGAGAGAAATGTCGGACATGTTCTTCACTTTGGCGTTCCTGCGCGCTTTTTCTAGTTCATTCCGAATGTCGCCCCCTTTGTACGCGAGGAGGCATGGGATAGGAACATAGTTCTTCTTCCCGCTCTGGTGGCCTAGCCGTGATGACACAGCGAGAAACGGTGAGGCGAGTCGGACAAGTTCCGGCAGCGGTCCGACCCCTCTCGCAAGAACCACGTCGAATGCTTCTTTGAACCCAAGCTTCCTGCCGACCTCCTCGGCTCTTCCCCAGACGACCGTTGTTTTCAGGAGTCCGAGTTTCTTCACAATCTGTTCAACGGCACCGACCTTCTTCCTTGTCGCATCAAGGAGAACCATTTGCACTGAGTCGTTGAGGATCTTCAGTGGTATACCGGGAAGTCCTCCCCCGGTGCCGAGGTCGATGATACGACAACCGACCGGAAAGGCAATCCCGAACAGGGGGCTGATACTATGCAGTATATGCTGGCGCCAGACGTTCTCTTCATCCCTCCTTGATATCAGATTGATGCTCTTATTCCATTCGAGCAACAAAGTCACGTACCGCGCCAACAGATCAAGCTTCTCGTCGCCTATCTGCAATCCCCGGCTGGCGCAAAACGTTCTCAGCCACAAAGGTGGAGACTTGGTTTTCTGTAAGATGTTTAAATTCAAGGAGTTATAAGTGTTTCACGTGAAACATGTCGTCATGATCTCAGGTGGACAAGCAAAACGGATATGTCGGACGGGGTGACCCCGCTGATTCTGGATGCCTGCCCTATTGATGTTGGCTGCACCTTAGAGAGTTTTTCTCGTCCCTCTGTGGACAGCGATCTGATTCTCAAGAAGTCAAAGTCCGGCGGAATCGCGTGCAATTCAAGCTTTTCAAATCTTTCAACCTGTTCCATCTGACGTGCGATATAGCCATCGTACTTCACTTCGATTTCCAATTGCTCCAGTACTTCTATCTCCAAGTGATCAATACCCCTCAGTTTAGCAGGAAACGATTCGGATCGCACCGCTTCCAGGCTGACCAGGGTTTCAAGCTTTACCTCGGGTCTTTTTAACAGCTGCTCAAGTCTTTCTTTCTTCGTGATGGGATCTGAGCCGATCAATTCGAGATGACCATTTGCCGACAAAGGGCTAACGGCGAACGATTTCAAAAACTCATGACCCTCCCGAACAAGTTTCTCCTTCAGCGTGAGCCTTTCATGGACTTTCTTGCCGATCAATCCAAGTCTGAACCCGTGTGGCATGAGCCGTCTGTCCGCATTGTCTTGTCTTAGAACAAGCCTGTGCTCGGCCCGCGAGGTGAACATGCGATATGGCTCCTCTGTGCTCTTGTTTACAAGGTCATCAATAAGAACCCCAATGTATGCCTCCGACCTCTTCAGCACAAACGAGTCAGCATTCCTGACTCTCAGGGCAGCGTTGATGCCTGCGATGAGCCCCTGTCCGGCTGCTTCCTCGTATCCGGATGTCCCATTAACCTGCCCAGCGAAGAACAGTCCCTCGACAAGTTTGGTTTCAAGGGTAAGTTTAAGCTGATGGGGCGGAAAGAAGTCATATTCGACCGCGTATCCCGGCCTAAGCATGCGTACGTTCTCAAGTCCGGGAACTGTCCTCAATCCCTCAAGTTGGACTTCCTCGGGAAGACTGGTCGAGAATCCATTGACATAGACGACTTTCGTATCGTACCCCTCGGGTTCCAAGAAGACCTGGTGGTGATCTTTGTCAGCAAACCTGTTGATTTTATCTTCGATTGACGGACAATACCTGGGACCGACTCCCTTGATCCGTCCTGTGAACATTGGCGAACGCCCAAATCCTTTGCGCAGGACTATGTGAGTCTCCGGCGTCGTGTGGGTTAAATACATCGGAATCAGTCTGTTCCGAATTTCCGGGTTTTGAAATGAGAACGGTCTGGGCGGATCATCACTGGGTTGTTCTGTGGTCTTTGAAAAATCTATACTTGAGAGCTCAATTCGTGGTGGTGTGCCGGTCTTAAGCCTTCCACTTACGAATCCCAGTTTTTCGAGTTTTTCGGTAATTCCCGTCGACGCCGGCTCTCCGTATCGCCCGCCCAATCTTTGCGAGAGGCCGGTATGCATTATTCCTCTCATAAACGTGCCCGCGCAGAGAACAAGCGTCTTACAGGCGATTTTTAGTCCTTTCCCGGTAGTGATTCCGCCCATCACGAAGCCTTCTGAACGGACAGCTTTATCCACATGGATATCGGCCAGCGAGTCTTCAAGTACATCCAACCCTTCCTGAGAGTAAATTCGCCTGGCAGCCTCCCGAGAATACCATTCCCTGTCGTTCTGACACCTTGGCGACCAAACTGCAGGACCTTTGGAGCGGTTGAGCATTCGGAACTGGATTCCGGTCGTGTCGGCAATCTTGCCCATTTCTCCTCCCAAGGCGTCAATCTCCCGAACAAGATGACCTTTTGCGGTTCCCCCAATCGCCGGATTGCAGGACATTCGGCCTATCGCTTTGGAGTCCATGGTCATCATCAGGACCGAACAGCCCATGCGTGCCGCGGCCAAAGCCGCCTCAACTCCCGCGTGACCACCACCCACAACAACAACGTCGTAAGATTCCCTCGCCATCATCTTTGTTCCACGTGAAACATTCATTTTCCTATGCAGAATTTCGAGAAGATATCCTTGAGAATATCGTCTGTCGTCACGATTCCCGTAATCTCACCAAGAGCATCAAGGGCAGTTCTCAAATCAACGGACACAAACTCCCCGCTTGCACCCTTTTCCAATGACTGCAGGGAAAGATTGAGCCTTTCTTTCGCCGACAAAAGGGCGTGGTAATGCCTTGCGTTGGTCACCGTAATTCCACTGTCACCGTAGCTCGGGCTTTCAGCAAGAGCTTCTTGGAACAGGGCTTCCTGTAAGTCTTCCATTCCTGCACCCGTCAGGGTAGATATTCTGACAATTGACGCGGGCTCAAGAACGGCAACTTTCTGCTCAATGCTTCCATTCACCGCGGGGGTTAGGTCGATCTTGTTTAAGACCACGATTGTCCTCGCCTGGCCGCGAAGATCCCGAATCAGCCTTGCAGCCAGTTCGAGCTCTTCCTGCCCTGGAACGCGGCTAGTATCCATTATAACCAAAAGCAGATCGCTGGTCCTGATTTGATCTTCGGATCTTCGGATTCCTTCTTTCTCGACCCTGTCAACGGCCTCGTGCAATCCGGCTGTGTCAACAATGCGGAATTGAAGACCGTGGATTGAAAGGCTTTCTTCAATGGTGTCTCGCGTGGTACCGGGGACTTCGGTGACAATGGCCCTGTCTTGCTTGAGTAGGGCATTCAGAATGCTGGATTTCCCGACATTCGGCATTCCCGCCAGTACAACCTTTACGCCGTCCCTGTACAGCCGACCCGCCTGGTAAGTCTCTATCAGCCTGGAGACCATTTCAAGGGCTTCAGCGATTTGCCTTGAAACTTTGTCTTTTTCAAGGAATTCCAGCCCCTCCTCAGCAAAATCGAGCTCCAGTTCCAAAAGCCCCGCCGCCCGGATCAAGCCTTCACGAAGGGCGCTGATCCTGCCAGCCAATTGCCCCTGCAACTGCTGTAGTGAGCTTCGCCGCGCCCTATCCGATCGGGCATGAATCAGATCAGCCACGGCCTCGGCCTGTGACAAATCCATCCGACCGTTGAGAAATGCCCGCTTGGTGAACTCTCCTGGGGCTGCAGGACGACAACCATATTCGAACAGGGACTCAAGGACTTTGCGCGTTACAAGCACTCCCCCATGGCAACTGATTTCCACGACATCTTCACCCGTATACGATGTGGGTTCTCTATAGACCGAGGCAACCACCTGGTCAAGATATTCCTCGTCGGGGCTTACGAACGAACCGAAGTGCAGATGGTGGGTCTTTGAATCACAGAGACGAACTTTCCCCCTGAATCCCTTGTCCACAAGCTCAAGCGCCCTGGACCCGCTCACGCGAATGACTGCAATGCCGGCCTCGCCGGGTGCTGTTGCAAGAGCAGCAATGGTATCGACTATATCGGTTCTTCCCACGGATGCCCTCCTCAAGATGCGGGGGAGAGAATGTACGAAAACGCCATGGGAGAAACAACGCAGCCGACGACCCAGAAAACAGAAAAACCCCATGCATGGTGGGGTTTTCTAGGCAGTCGGTGA
>JACQPU010000264.1 GCA_016207365.1 Ignavibacteriales bacterium
ATCCTGAACACTGTGAGCTGTACATTGTGGAGGGCGATTCAGCGGGCGGGAGTGCAAAACAGGGGCGAGACAGAAAATTCCAGGCAATTCTTCCAATTAAGGGCAAGATTCTCAATGTCGAAAAGGCCCGGATGCATAAGATTCTCGAGAATGAGGAAATCAGGGCCATTTTCACAGCCGTTGGTGCCGGCGTGGGAGAGGATTTTGCGCCGGAAAAAATCCGATATGGAAAAATCATTCTTATGTGCGACGCGGATGTTGATGGCTCGCACATTCGGACGCTTCTGCTGACGTTGTTTTTCCGACACATGAAACCGCTGATTGAACTTGGTCATGTTTACATCGCGCAACCTCCGCTTTATAAGATAAAGAAGGGAAAGCAGGAGCATTATGCGTATGATGACGAGGAGCGAGGGGAAATTGTGAAGCGGCTGAAGGCAGAAAAGAGGGCTCCGAAAAGTCAGGCTGAAGAAGCTGGAGCTCCGCAAGGAGTGGATGAAGAGGGAGCGATCGTGCGAGCAGACGGTCTGGTGATTTCGAGATTCAAGGGTCTTGGAGAGATGAATCCTGAGCAGTTGTGGGCGACGACAATGAATCCGGATACAAGAACCATTCTACAGGTAACCATTGAGAACGCAGCGGACGCCGATCGTACATTCTCGATCCTTATGGGGGACGAAGTTGAGCCACGGAGGGAGTTCATTGAGAAGAATGCGAAGTATGTGAGGAATTTGGATGTTTGAAAAAGCCGTGAACATCGAACAGTGAATAGTCAATGGCGCTATTAAACGAAAAAGTCATTCCGGTTGATATTGAAGAAGAGATGAAGGGGTCGTACATCGATTATTCGATGTCGGTCATTGTCGCGAGGGCCTTGCCGGATGTGCGCGATGGATTGAAACCGGTCCACAGGCGTGTCCTTTTTGGCATGCAGGACCTTGGGCTTGCCTCAAATAGGTCGTACAAGAAAAGCGCGCGGATCGTGGGTGAGGTGCTGGGGAAATACCATCCTCACGGGGACAGTGCAGTCTACGATACAATGGTCCGGATGGCACAGGGCTTTTCGATGCGGTACCCCCTGGTCGATGGGCAAGGAAACTTTGGTTCAGTGGACGGAGATTCTCCGGCAGCGATGAGGTATACCGAGGCGCGCCTGGCCCGGATGGCTGAAGAGATGCTCAGGGATCTCGAGAAAAACACGGTCGATTTCGCGCCGAATTTTGACGATACCCTGAAAGAACCGGTTGTCCTTCCTGCACTCTTTCCGAATCTCCTGTGCAACGGGGCAAGCGGCATTGCCGTAGGAATGGCAACGAATATCCCGCCCCACAATGTGCGCGAGGTTATTGACGGTTGCATTGCATATATCAAAGATTCGTCGATTGACAACGACGGGCTCATGAAGCACATTATCGCCCCGGATTTTCCGACCGGCGGAATCATTTATGGCTATGACGGTGTAAAGGGGGCGTATCGGACCGGCCGCGGCAGGCTCATTGTCCGCGCCAAAGCGGCGATAGAAACCGCGAAGGGAGACCGTCAGCGTATTGTCGTCTCAGAGTTGCCGTACATGGTCAATAAGGCCGGGCTAATTGGCAAAATTGCTGACCTGGTGAACGATAAGAAGCTGGAAGATATTTCCGACGTTCGGGACGAATCGGACCGGGATGGTCTGCGTGTTGTGATTGAGCTTAAGAGAGACGCCACCGCCGAGGTGGTTCTAAACAACCTGTTCAAGCACACACAGATGCAGGTTACTTATGGTGTGATCATGCTGTCTCTGGTCGACGGTCGGCCGCAAGTGCTTACGCTAAGGGACATGATCCGCCATTTCATTGAGCACCGGAACGTTGTCGTCGTACGGCGGTCAAAGCATGAGTTGGAAGAAGCCGAGAAACGGGCGCATGTTCTCGAAGGATTTATCATCGCGCTCGATAATATCGATGCGGTGATCAAGCTTATCAAGCAGTCAAAGGATGTTGAGACGGCCAAGACCGGCCTCATGAAGAGATTCAAGCTCTCTGAAATCCAGGCCAGGGCGATACTGGATATGCGGCTCCAGAAGCTGACCGGACTGGAGCGGAAAAAGGTTGAGGACGAATATCGTGAGACGATCAAGCTGATCGAGAAACTCAAGGCGATTTTGAAAAGTAAACAGCTCCAGATGAGCATCATTGAGAAAGAGTTGAGCGATCTCAAGGATCGTTATGGCGATGACCGGAGGACAGAAGTTGTCTACAAGGCCGAGGAATTCAGTATTGAGGACATGATTGCGGAGGAGAATGTCGCGATTACGATAAGTCACAAGGGCTATATCAAGCGATTTCCGGTTTCAGGCTACAGGCGTCAGGCGCGGGGTGGTCGTGGTGTCAGCGGAGCGGCTACGCGCGAGGATGATTTTGTGGCACACGTATTTGTCGCGAGCACGCATGACTACGTGCTGTTCTTTTCCGAGAAAGGTCGGTGCTATTGGCTCAAGGTCCACGAAATTCCCGAGGGTGGAAGGACTGCCAAAGGGAAGCCGATCAACAGTTTGGTGTCCACCGGTGCGGACGAAGGCATTGCAGGATTTGTCGCCGTACGGCAGTTTGACGACAGGCATTACATTCTCATGGTGACCGACCGGGGTCTGGTGAAAAAGGTTGTCCTTTCGGAGTTCAGCAACCCGCGGCGGAGCGGCATCACGGCGATGGGGCTTAAGGCAGGAGACAAGTTGAATGATGTGAAACTGACGACGGGAAAGCAGGACGTTATTCTGGGGACCAGACTCGGCATGGCGATCCGTTTTCATGAAGATGAGGCCAGGGCCATGGGACGCGGCGCCTCCGGTGTGCGGGGGATTCGATTAGGCAAAGGGGATCGAGTCGTGGGTGCTGTCACGCTTCACCGGAACGACACCACACTTCTCGTTGCAACAGAGCGCGGTTATGGGAAAAGGAGCGAAGCCGAGGAATACCGCGTAAGCCATCGTGGCGGCAAAGGGATTATCACCGTCAAGACCTCGGACAAAACGGGTAAGATGGTTGCTATTAAAGAAGTAACGGATAGCGACGACATTGTTGTCATCACAACACGAGGCGTCGTCATTCGCCAGCACGCTTCAGATGTCCGCGTTGCCGGCCGCAACACGCAGGGTGTCCGCCTGATTCGCCTCGACGAAGGCGATACCGTGGCGGACGTTGCTGCGGTCGTTGCAGAAGAGGAAGAGGACAAGAAACTGGAAGAGGCGGACAAGGCGCTGAACAAAGGTGGAACAGACGGAATGAAAGATGGATTGGACGCCGGTGGAAAGAAAAGAGGGTCCGCTGCAATAAAAGGTTAGATTAGAAGGGCAGGAGGAATCAGAAGTCAGAAGTCAGAGGCCAGAAGTCAGAGGTTCTAGTTTTTCTTCAAGATTCCCTTCAAAACATCTCCCCCTTTTTTCTTAAGAGCATCTTCCTGTCTCTTCTTTTCTTCGGCAAGTTTCTGTTCCAGCTCCGCCTTTTTGGAGTCCGCAAGTCCCACTTTTTCACGAAGCTGAGCCTCATGCTCGCGTAGTTTTCCGGTCACCTCCTCACGCCTCGCACCAAATAGTTTTTCCAGCTCTCCACGTTTCTCTGTGATCTTCTTCTCGAGTTTTGACCGGAGCTCGTTTCGCAGCCTTGTCACTTCTTCACCTACGACTCTTCGTGCCTGGGCGGAGAGCTGATTATCAAGATCGGTTTCGAAGGCAACCTGAAGCCCCCCCTGAGCCCGCCAGATCCGGAGTTTTATATTCACCGATGTCAATGAAGTGAGCACATCTCTTACCAGTCGCTCAACGGTGGTCTTGGGCTCGCGCTCGAATTCAAGCGAAAGGCTGCTCAGGAGGATGCGGACATCCGCATCAAAGGCATTTCCCGGAACCCGGGCTTGGATGGAAAACTCCCCGCGGGCGCCAGTAATACGTGACGGAACAAAATCAGATCGGCCAAGCGACATGGCATCGATCGGCAGACCGCTCAATTGAGCAAAGTATGTGTCGAGGGGTTCATCCTGTCTCCGGTCGATGGAAGCCTTGATAACGGCCTTGGTGCCGCGGCCTTGTTCTGCCATAAGATTAACCATCAGCGGAAATCCTGTTGTTTTCTGGTTGGAGCTGATGTTCAGGATCTCCCCGGTCGCGTAAAAATAGTTGGGATTCCTCTCGTGATCGGTCCCGCCGGAGACATGAATTCTCTTG
>JACQPU010000265.1 GCA_016207365.1 Ignavibacteriales bacterium
CGTGTTTTAGCATTGGTCGGATGCATAGAGGGTATTCGTACGAGGGTCAATGAGATGTTTGAACTGGCATAGAGTCGGGCAACGGTGTGGCGATGATCGCTCAGGAGCTTAAATGGAAACTCGTGATGCTTTGCCCATGCATGATGGGACCATACGTAATCGCCGCTGATGGCCAGAATCTCCACGTTTGGTTCCTGCAAGCGGGCGAGTGAATCCCTGAATGTGCACAGCTCCTTCGTGCATCCGGGACTCCAATCTGCGGGGTAGAAGGCCAACACGATATTTCTGGGGCCGACTACCTCCGAGAAGCGAGGGGAACCCGTGCCACCAGGTCCTTTGTTGCATACGGAAGCGAGAAATCCGGGGCATGAGAGCCAAGGCCAAGTTGTTCCTGCGCGCTCGCGGGTCGCAGTACGAGAATCGAAAGCACGGCAGTAAGAAATGTACCCTTCATAGTGACCTCCAGCTTTTGGCAAAATACATGAACTCTCTAAGAAATGCAACGAACATGGAACGATTCACTGTGAAGCGAGTGTTCTCTTTAAGCAGAAGCAACACGAGCTTTGCATCTCTCGTTCTGTGTTGGTATTTTTCCCTGCAGTCATGAAACAATCCCGAGCCATACTTTTTGTTCTTCTTGCTCTGCTTCAAACCGCGGTCGTGGGCGGATTTTTTCCAAACCACTCGCATCTCTCGGCGCTCTCGTTTTCTCAAACAGACGCCATAACAAACCACGATTGTGGTCCCGTGGAGAAGCACCGCGGACTTGAGGATCTTGAAACATGCCTTTTCTGCCTTCGTTCTTCTCAACCGGCTCATTTTGTTCCGGTCTCACCGATCTTAACTACTGCCCCCGAATTGGAATGGTGTTTCCCGGAGAAAACACCGATCCTCCGAACATTGTGGGATCCATGTTCGAATAGGCGGCGGGGTCCCCCGACGCTCCCTTGTCTTTCATCATAGATTGCGGCCTGGGCCGCTTTACATCACACAGGACAAGGAGGCTTTCAATGAGGTGCATTCAATGGATTGTTGTGTTCAGCGTTTTCTTTGGCGGATCGCTCGTTGCACACCCAACGTTTGTAGGAAAGGTCTCAGGAATCGTTCTTGACGCGGAGACTGCAGAACCCCTCGTTGGAGTGAATGTCTATCTCCCCGCATTACGAAAGGGTTCCACGACCGACTTACACGGCTATTATGAGATCGGTGGGCTCCATGAGGGAGTGTACACGCTCCGTTTCAGTTACGTGGGATACGCCACTGCCGCGCAGACCGTGACGCTGATAGATCGGGATGTGGACTTGAACGTCCAACTTCGGCCAAGTATCCTTCAGCTTCCATCAATCACGGTTACGGGAAAACCCCAGGCAACAGATATTCTCCTCGCGGTGCAATCAACGGACGTCCTTGAGGATCATGACCTTGCCCGCCTTCGTGGGCAAACGATTGGAGCAACGCTCAGCCACCTACCCGGAGTATCCTCGATGACAACCGGCAACGCAATCTCAAAACCTGTGATCAGGGGACTGAGCTCACAACGAGTCGTTATTGTGAGCGACGGTGTGCGTCAGGAGGGCCAGCAATGGGCCGACGAACATGCGCCGGAAATCGATGTCTACGAAGCGGACAAGATCGAGGTTGTCCGAGGTCCCGGCAGTCTGCTCTACGGATCGGATGCCCTCGGAGGTGTCGTGAATGTTGTTTTCCCGGATCTTCCGAGATCATCACAGGGGGTCACATCGCTCGATTCTCGCCTGACTCTGAATGGATTCTCCAATAGTAGTCAGATGAGTGGAGCGCTTTCGATGAGCGGTGCTTCTGGAATATGGGGTTACCGCGGATCTGTGAGCATGCGCGGCGCGGGGGACATCCGGACACCAAAAGGAATCTTGCGCAACTCGGCCGCGTCGGAATTGAATGGCTCAGGGACTTTTGGGTTGACTCAGCGCTGGGGATTCCTGAGTGCAACGGCGAGCCGATTCTCGACAAAGTTGGAAATTCACGAAAACCCCGCAATCGATCCTGATGCGACCCCGTTTCAACGGATTATTCATGACAAAGTCGCTGTGCACCTGAATGCCGCGCTGGAGGGCATCCGGCTCGAAACCGTTGGAGGCTGGCAGCGGAACAACAGACGCGAATTTGAGGAACATGACGCGCCTGATCCCGAGCTTGAGCTTGTGACGGAAACATGGTCGCTTGATCTCCGGGGTCATCATCGACCGCTCGGATCGCTCTTTGGCACCGTCGGTATTTCCCTCCTGCATCAGAATGTTGATTCACGGCGTGAAGAAAAGCTGGTACCCAACTCCACAACGTTCGACGCTGCAGGGTTTCTGTACGAGGAACTTGCCTTGGGGGCTTTGTCACTTTCCGGGGGTGCGCGCTATGACCACAGGACAATCTCTATTCAACAGAGCAACGAACTTGGGATCGAGGGCCGCACGTTGACTTACAGGGCCGTGTCGACGTCGTTCGGAGGAACATTCCGACCCACTGATATGCTTGCGCTCATTGCAAGTATCGGCACGGGCTGGAGATCACCCACGTCGTTCGAGCTCTTTGCCGATGGAGTGCATGAAGGAACTGCGACTTACGAAATCGGCAATGCTGATGTGGTTCCTGAACGATCCCTGAGTGTTGACCTGGGTATGCGGTATGTTGCTCCGTCGCTCGTGGTTCAAACGACGCTCTTCGTCAATACGATCACCGATTACATATTCAGTTTTCCGACCGGCCAGATCGATTCCGCCTCGACATTTCCGGTATACCGCTTCAATCAGGCCAATGCCCGCCTGCAGGGTCTTGAAGTTTCCGCGAACATCCAACTGGCGACATGGTGGCAGCTTCAGCTTCTTGGCGATATTGTACAGGGAAATAACAGAGCCACCGGCTCTCCGTTGCCGCTTATCCCCGCACCGAAAATGAGTCTCGAGTCCCAGGTTGAAGCAGACTCATGGGGACCGCTTACACATCTCCATGCAAACGTGAAAATAACGGTTGTCGCTTCTCAAACACGCGTCACCCCGCCGGAAACGCCCACGGGCGGGTATACACTCGTCGATTGCTCGGTGGGTTTTGAATTTCCCTTTGTCGCGCGAACTGCAATGCTGCACCTGGGTGTGGAAAACGTTTTCAATCGGGCACATGTCAATCACCTGAATCGTTACAAGGCGTTTGCTCTGAATCCGGGAAGAAACATCACGGCCCGATTGACGATCCCGTTTTCGATTCTCTGATTCATTTTACAGAAGGAGGGAGACATGGCACTGCAAGGTCGAAGGGCTATTGTGACGGGAGCAAGCGGCGGGACAGGGGTTATCATCGTTCAACGCTTTCTCTCCGAAGGGATGAGAGTCGTTGCGGTTGTCCATTCAGAAAAAAAACATCCGTTTGAAGGAGCACAGGGATTGAGCGTTCTGCAGGCCGACGTCACACGCGAAGACGATGTACAACGGCTCTTTGCAGAAGCGACCCGGCTCCTCGGTGGGCTGGACATTCTTGTGAACGGGGTTGGTGGTTTCGTGCGTTCCAGCCCCGTTCAGGATTTATCTGCCGCAGATTGGGATGCAATGATGAGTATGAATCTTCGGTCGGTGTTTCTTTGCACGCGCGAAGCCTTGCGGTATATGAAAGGGAAGGGGTACGGGCGCATCGTGAATTTTTCAGCGCAAACAGCATTGCGACCTGTTCCTGGAAAAGCAGCATATTCAGTTTCGAAGGCCGCAGTGAGCGTTTTTACCGATGTCGTGGCCAGGGAAATGAGGAATGAGGGTATTACCATCAATGCCATAGCTCCCAGTATTATCAATACGGAAGTAAACAGGACATCCATGCCCGGGGAGGATTTCGCAAAATGGGTGTCTCCTGAAGATATTGCCGACACGATTTGTTCCTTGTGTTCCGAGCGGTCAGTTCTGAACGGCACGACGCTCAAAGCGTTCGGCGGTCTGTAGTGATCAGGGCTTAAATTCATTTGACTTTCAGGGCTTCTTTTGATATACTGGATGGAATTTTCCTGCTTTGAACGCATCCATCTTTACCAACATTTTTCAGGAGGAAATCGCTCTTATGGACATCGTGGGCCTAGTGACCTTCTTGTTTCAACAAGCAACCGATTCCGGCGGACCGCTCAATTGGCTGCAGACCAAGTTTGTCGAAGGTGGGTTCTTTATGTGGCCCATTTTGATGACGTTGATTTTTGGACTTGCGTATTCACTCGAGAGGCTCTGGACGTTAAACCGGGCGTCAACCGACACAAAAAAATTCCTTGTCGCCGTCAAAAGCGCGCTGGATCAAGGCGGGGTTCCGGCTGCCCTTGAAGTATGTCAGAACCACCGGGGCTCTATTTCAAGCGTGTTCCAGGC
>JACQPU010000266.1 GCA_016207365.1 Ignavibacteriales bacterium
AGCGGTTTTGTATTTCAGGAAAAAAAGTGATCCATACAAGCTGGAACTTCTGCAGGAGCTGAAGGGTCAGACAATTACGTTCTACCACCAGGGGAATTTTACGGACCTTTGCTATGGTCCTCATATCCCTTCAACGGGACGGATTAAGGCGATCAAGCTTCTGAGCGTGGCAGGCGCCTATTGGCGCGGTAGTGAAAAAAACAAGATGCTCCAACGCATCTACGGTGTGACATTTCCCACGCAGAAGGAGTTGGACGACCACCTCTATAGGCTGGAAGAGGCAAAACGAAGGGACCATCGGAAACTGGGACAGGAACTGGAGCTGTTTCTTCTGACCCCGAAGGTTGGAGGCGGGCTCCCCTTGTGGCTTCCGAAAGGAACGGTGATCAGGGAAACACTGGAACGATACCTTCGGGAAGAACAGATGAAGCGGGGGTATCTTCCCGTGGTAACGCCCCATATTGGCAATATCGAATTGTACAAGACAAGCGGGCACTATCCGTTTTACAAGGAGAGCCAGTTTGCACCCCTTCAAGTCGATGAAGACCAGTATCTTCTGAAACCGATGAATTGTCCGCACCACTTTCAGATCTATGCCTCGAGGCCGCGGAGTTATCGCGATCTTCCAATCCGCCTCGCGGAATTTGGCACGGTTTATCGGTACGAACAATCGGGTGAATTGAATGGACTCATCCGCGTCCGGTCGTTTACGGTGGATGATTCGCATATGTTCCTGAGACAGGATCAGGTCAAGGAAGAGCTCGTCGGTGTGATCGAACTGATTCAGGAGGTATTCTCAACACTCGGATTCAAAGATTTCCGGGTGAGGCTGTCGTTCAGGGATCCGAAGAACAAGGAAAAATACGGGGGAGCAGAGGAGCTCTGGGTCGAGGCTGAACGACTCATCCGAGAAGCAGCCGAAGAAACGAAGTTGAATCACTTTGTTGGCGTTGGTGAAGCGGCGTTTTACGGACCGAAAATCGATTTCATGGTGAGGGACGTGCTGGGGCGTACCTGGCAACTTGGAACTGTGCAAGTGGACTATGTAATGCCCGAGCGTTTTCAGCTTGAGTATGTCGGATCCGACGGCCAGAAACACAGGCCTGTCGTCATTCATCGCGCACCGTTTGGTTCTCTGGAGCGGTTTATTGGCATCATGATTGAGCATTTTGCCGGTGAGTTCCCGCTCTGGCTTGCGCCGGTTCAGGCGGCAGTGTTGCCGATTACTGAACGACACCATGCCCACGCACGCAGGCTCTTTCAGAGATTGCAAAAGGCCGGATTACGGGTCGAAAGCGATGAACGGAATGAAAAAATCGGATACAAAATCCGCGATTGGGAGCTCAAGAAAGTGCCCTATATGCTGGTCGTGGGAGACAAAGAGGAGGCCTCGGGGAGTGTGTCTGTCCGCCAACATACCAAAGGTGATATCGGCTCCATGAGCGAAGACGCGTTCCTGAAGCGGGTAACGGAAGCAATCGAAACAAAAGCACTCACATCCTAGGAGAACGCCTATCAAACAACAGCGCGCGCGTGTTAACACAGAAATCCGGGCCCCGAAGGTTCGCGTGATTGCGCCGGATGGACAGCAGCTTGGAATTCTGCTTACGCAGGAGGCAATCCGGAGAGCAACAAATGAGGGATTGGATCTGATAGAAATTGTCCCCAATGCCGATCCCCCGGTCTGCAAGATCATGGACTTCGGGAAATACAAGTATGAGCTGTCGAAAAAGGAAAAACTGCAGAAGAAGCATCAGCATGTAACGCAGGTGAAGGAGATCCGGTTTCATCCGAACACCGATACGCATGATTTTGAGTTCAAAGTGCGGCATGCGCGGGCGTTTCTTGAGGAAGGAGACAAAGTAAAGGCTACGGTCGTATTCCGGGGACGGCAGTTTGCCTATCAGGACCAGGGACGGGAACTACTGGAGCGGTTTACGGAGCGGCTGGCAGATATCGGCAAGATGGAGCAAGCGCCGAAAATGGAGGGGCGGCAAATGATCGCGGTGTTTGTGGCGGACAAGACAAAGAAGAAAAGTGCTGAGAAACAACTGAAGACAACACAAAAGGAAACCTGACAGATGCCCAAGATGAAGAGCCGTCGGAATGCGAAAAAGCACTTTCACATTACTGCCACCGGCAAGATCAAGCGCCGAAAAGCGCTGAGGCGCCACATTCTGACCCACAAGAGCCGGAAACGCAAGCGGCATCTGAGGAAGCCCGGACTTGTACACCATTCAGAAGCATACAAGATCAGACGATTTTTGTCAGCATAGTGAAAGGAACCAGGCTCGATGCCACGCTCACAAAATAAAGTAGCAGCTCACAGGCGCAGAAAGAAAATCCTCGGCAAGGCGAAGGGATATTGGGGCGCGCGGAGCAAAGTATACACCGTTGCAAAACATCATGTGGAAAAGGCCCTCACACACGCCTACCGGCATCGCAAGACGAAGAAGCGCGAATACCGTACGCTTTGGATCGCGAGGATTAATGCTGCCGCTCGGCTCAATGGCACAACATATTCTCAGTTGATAACGGGACTTGAGAAGAAACAGGTCCTTATCAACCGGAAGATCCTTGCCGATCTCGCGGTGAACCACCCGTCCGCGTTTTCGGAAGTCGTGAAATTCGCTTCCGCTTCATAGAAACAACTCCTGCCGGTGATCCGGGATTAGAGCCCGGTCCCTATGCTCGAACAGATTCAGCATATCAGGGAACAATTCGAGCGCGAGCTGCGCGAGGCCAACGACTCGTCTGCGCTGGAAGCCCTGCGAATCAAGTTCCTCGCGCGCAAAGGATTGATCGCGCAGTTATTCGATGGATTGCGGACCGTTCCTCCGTCTGACAGACCTGCAGTCGGCAAAGCCCTTAATGAACTCCGCGCGTTTGCCCAAAGGGCTTATGACAACGCGAGCTCAAGGAGTGCACTTCGTCCCGCCCGCGAGGGCATTGATCTCTCCCTGCCCGGTCGGCCGCGACCTGTCGGTACACGGCATCCCATCACGCAAACCATCGGAGATCTGAAACGCATTTTCGCAAGCATGGGCTTTGGGATTGCCTATGGACCGGATATTGAGGACGATTATCACAACTTCACCGCCCTGAATTTTGCTCCGGAGCATCCAGCCCGTGATATGCAGGATACTTTCTTCATTTCGAAGAATGTGCTGCTCCGGACCCACACCTCGCC
>JACQPU010000255.1 GCA_016207365.1 Ignavibacteriales bacterium
ATCAACAGCAGTGCGAAGTTGGCAAAGACTCTCCAGTACAGCTTGGACCGAAACATGCTTACTCCTTAGAGCCGAAACCTCCGGCAATGGTTCAGGGGATCATTCCTTGTTCAGGCACTTCTGGATTAATGTCAGCAATTCTTCGGGATCCATGGGCTTTGTATAGTGTTCGACGCATCCGATTTCATGGGTCCGTGTCCGGTCCTCAGGTTTTATCTGGGCTGTAAAGGCAATCACGGGAATCTCCTTTGTCTGTTCGTCAGCCTTCAGGAGCGGCACCGCAGTCCATCCATCCATCACGGGCATTTGCATATCCATGAGAATCAGGCTGGGCAGGCGTTCTTTTGCCATTTTCACCGCTTCTTCCCCGTTCTCCGCCACGACAAGCTCAATGTCCATCTTACTCCGCATCAGGACAAATTGAACCAAATCCCTGTTGTCTTCATCATCTTCAGCAAGCAAAATGACTTTGCTCATACAACGTCCTTTCGTGACATTCGTTTCTTAAAGAGAAGAAAGATACTGTCTGAAAGCAATCAGTTTTTCATTCATGACCACCCCCAACTTGTCAATATCAAATGGTTTCTGGATGTACCCTTCCGTGGGTTTGAGCTCGGACGATTCGAGTTGCGTGATATCCCCGGCCGCGCACAAAAGTATGAAGGGGGTGTAGTTGAATTTGGAGTTGGCGCGCAGGACATGGAGAAACTTGATGCCGCTCAGGTGCCCGGCGGGAAATTCCATGTCGCACAGGATGAAATGAGGGTTAATTTTCTCGATTTTCTCCAGCGCGTTTTCGGGCGACGTGGAGGTCACAACCGCATATCCCATTGATTTCAATTTTTGTCCGGTTTCCTTCGAAGTCCGCTCTTCCGCAGCCACCAGGAGAATAGTGCCTTTGTACTGGTCGGCAACGAGATCCATGAGGAACTTGGATTCGTATTCAAGATACTCGTCCAACGATACCTGATAGACATTCCGCAACCACTCGAGGGTTCTCGATGAATTCCGGATGAGTTTTTGTTTTGAGACTACTTCCTTGACGGCCCGGCTGTACATATCAAGCTTCACTTCGCGGGTGATCGTGTGAATCACATCCTCCGGTATTCCCAAATCGATGCCGAGTCTGTTCAGGCGATCCGTTTCCTCTGCCTTGGGGGCGCCATTCATCCAGGCGGTCTCCAAAGCCGACCGCAGCTGATTAATGGCTCCCTTCAGCTTCTGCTGATTCATCTCCTCACGAACCTTCCGCTCCTGCTCCAGTGCACCGGTCAGCATCTCGATCTGGCGGCGCATCTCTTCCAACTTCGCATCAACATCGGTTCGAGGTGCATTAGGTTCATGCTGCTGGGCTCCCTGTGAAACCTGCTGCAGGACCTCGGCGATTCCCGGTGGGGAACCATGAGAAGTCCTCGACGACATCACGTCTGAAATGACCGACCGTGTCGCTTCCACAACTGCCCTCGGTTCCGTCTTCGCAACAGGCGGTTTGGAAACGGGCGGCGTCTGAACCGCCGGGGGAGTTCCCAAAGGCTTCTGCTCGGCTCGCTTTTCCGCTTGCGGTTGCTGCGATGCAGGCGGTACAGCCGTCTTCGTCGCCGGCGCACCTACAGTCGGTTTGGACACCTCGGTTTTCGGCTGAGGCGGCGCTGTGGCCTTTGTCGGCTGCGGCTGGATTTGGGGAGTCGATTGCACCTTCCCAGCGGGTTGAGCTTCTCCTTTTGGCTGCTGCGGCGTTGCCGCCGGAGAAGGCGGTGAGCTTTTCTTTTTCTGTTCCTCGAAGTAGGCTATACGGTCAAGAAATGCGTAGGCGTACGGATTGGTCGGATCAAGCTTCTGGGCTTTGGCAACCTCCTGACGAGCCTTTTCAAAATCAGACTCCTTCAGGAACTTGTCGGCCAGCATGAGGCATTGCCTGGCGGCATCTTTGTCTTTTTGGGAAACTGCGGGAGCTGCCGGCTTCGCCGTATTTGCCACTTTTGGATTCACGCCCTGGACGCCATGAAGTGCGAAAACCAAAGCCTACGCGCGGTTGGATAGATCGGGAGGATACGGTACGCTGACTCGAGACGGTTCTTCAACGCTTCGGCCCTCTGGTCGTGTGAACGTTCATCGGCTTGAGGTCAACACATCGCTGGGCATTTCTACGCACACACGACTGGTGGGCCGCGGTGTCAAATGCCGTCAGCATCCCAGGGTGCGGGATGAACACCCGCGGCTTTCCCTGTTCAGACCAAGGGAGGCATACACCGAAGGAGCCACCTCCGGTTTTTGTACTTCGGTTCAAAGTACAGACGATTGAGTAAAAAGTCAAGCAACGAGGCTGTGTAACCGCTTCGTACAGCGGAACTTATGGCAATGAGGCCACGAGAGAAGTGAACCGAACGACGCAAGCTTCGGGAAAGATGTGGCCGGTTGTCCTGTTTCTCCCACATTCTCGGCTATTTAGCCTTCACCGTCACGCGGGGAATCTTGTACCCGATCGTCGTCCCATTAATAATGAGAAGGAGGGAATCTTCGCTGATCTGCTCAATCCGCACCGCCCCTCGTTCGAGGTCAAGAGTGTCGGAGAACACCGTCAAGAAAACACCCTCGTCCGTCTGGCGAAGCATCGTGAGGACCGAGGAGCTCATTTGTTGCTGCATTTTCTGACTCGGGGGAATCGCCCGCTCCGGCTTCTGTGAAACAACAATGTTACGGCTTGTCCGCAATTCCGCTTCCTCCAGACCTGCCGGTCTCTCACGGGCAATCCTGGTCTCACCCCTCTTTTCCGTAGCCACGGCATCCAGATCGCGGAACGCTTCTCGCGTGCGGGAAGAGAGAATCACGCCCTCGATCCATTGACTCTCCCACACATCATCCGTGTGCAAGGCCGCAGTCTTTTCCGGAACAGAAGGAATTGCTGATTGCGGTGCACTCCTGTCCATGGATTCGTCCGGCCTCATGTCCGATCTCCTTCGATCATTTTCACTCGGAGAAATTGGTCGTCCTTCGGGTGGCGGCTCAGGAGTGACGGGTGACACATCAGGTGTCCCCACGCTCACATCCGTCGTGTCTGTTC
>JACQPU010000256.1 GCA_016207365.1 Ignavibacteriales bacterium
ATCCCGTCCCGCGACAAGCTGAAATATGGCTCGAGGAATGATCCCGGAATAAGGCTCCCGGCAAAGACAGCTCCGAAGACCCCAAGAACACCGACAAGGCTCGCTTCTCCAACTTTACCCGGACGGATCCTGTACATCCAGAGTCCAACGAAGAGAGCGAGGGGAATTGTCGCGGCAATCGTGAACGTCCCCCACGAGCTTTCGGCGAGCGCGTTCACAACCGCCAGTCCAAGTCCCGCCAGGGCAATGACAATAATGATAAGGATGGCAATAGATCCTACGACACCGGCAATCGGGCTGATTTCGTGGCGCGCAATTTCAGCCAGGGATTTTCCCTGGCGACGAATCGAAGCAGCCAGGACCACAAAGTCATGGACCGCGCCTCCGACAACGACGCCGATAAGCAACCACAGGAATCCGGGAAGATATCCAAACTGCGTCGCCAGAACGGGCCCGATCAGCGGTCCTGCACCGGAAATAGCGGCGAAGTGATGGCCAAACAGGACCCATTTGTTCGTCGGATGGTAGTTCTGTCCGTCGTTGAGCGTGTGCGCCGGAGTTTTCCGGTCGTCGTTCAGCGCTACCACTTTGGCCGCAATGAACGCACCGTAATAGCGATACGCGATGGCCATCACACACAGAGTGGCGATGATCAGCGGAAGAGCATTCATGAATTCGCGGTCATGCGATATCTCCGGAATGTACCAGTGTCACTCCTGCCTTTTTCATTTCCTCTATCGCCGCCTCTCCGTCTCCGGCCTTCAAATCCACAGCAGCAATGGCATCGGTAATGAGGTAGGTTTTGAACCCGTTCTTCACCGAATCGAGCGCCGAAGCACGAACGCAGTAATCCGTTGCCAGCCCGGCAACATAGAGCTCATCAATCCCCTTTTCCTTTAGATAGCGGGCCAGATCGAGATTTGTCGCCTCATACGCCGAATAGCCGTCGTCTTTATTTCCCGTACCTTTCAGGAACACCTGTTGGATCCGCTCACTCTCCAGGTCTGGATGGAACTCGGCTCCTTTTGTGTTGTGCACACAGTGCACCGGCCATTTGGTGAAATGCACAGTCTGATGAGGATGCCAGTCTTTCGAAGCAACCACCACCGGGAAATTCTTCATGAGTGAGTTGAGAACCGGAACGACCTTGTCTCCGCCGGGGACAGCGAGCGATCCTCCGGGGCAGAAATCGTTTTGCACATCGACAACAAGCAGTCCTTTCATCACTTACCACCTCCTGAGAACGTCTTATGCAATGATTCGACCAGCTCGGATCGCAATTCCATGAGCTTGTGACTGATTCCCACTTTGTACACATGCGGGTTCTCAAATCGCTTGTGTTCCTGCGCGAGGGTAGCAAGCCTGGACCGGGCATAACCGGCCGCATCGCGGATCGACCACGTCTTCGTCGCCTGCGCTCCCTCCATCGCCTTCTCCATGATCGGTTCGTACTGCATTCTTCCAACCGGGCTGCGATTCTCCGGAAAGAAGGGATGGTACATCCACTCCAGCCGGTCTTCTCCTTCGAGGGCAACGGCATCGCCGTAAAACATCCCGTCGCGTCCGAGATACCGAAGCACGGTTTTCCGGCCCGGCAGCGTTATCTTCGCGAAATTTTCCGAAAATTTCAGCCGCGGCCGCTCCGCGCACATGCTGAGCTTATAGACACCGTCAAGCGCGGCAGTGGATTGCCCTGTCACCAATTTTGTGCCGACGCCAAATGCGTCGATCGGCGCATCCTGCTCAAGCAAGCTGCGGATCACAAACTCATCGAGCTGATTTGACGCGACGATGTTCACGTAGTGGAGGCCCGCTTCGTTCAGCATGGTCCGTGCCTGCCTGCTCAGGTAGGCAAGATCGCCGCTGTCCAGACGGATTCCCGCCAGTCGTTGCCCCCGCGCCTCCATTTCCTTGGCCACTGTTATGGCATTCGGTAATCCACTCTTCAGCGTATTGTACGTATCCACGAGGAGCACACACCGCTCAGGAAAAATCTCGGCGAACTTCCTAAAGGCTGCCAGCTCGCTGTCGAAGCTTTGAATCCACGAATGCGCTTGCGTCCCCGTGAGTTCGAGTCCAAATCGGAATGCGGCGTAGACATTGGACGTGGCATCAAACCCGCCGATGATGGCCGCTTTTGTTGCATGAATTCCACCGTAGCCCTGCGCGCGTCGAAGGCCGAAATCCACGATCCGGCGGGAGCCCGCGACGCTCCGGATGCGGGAGGCTTTCGTGGCAATCAACGACTCGAAATTGATAATGTTCAGGAGGACGGTCTCAATGATCTGTGTTTCGATAATCGTTCCTTCGACACGCAGAATCGTTTCCAGCGGGAACACGACCTCCCCCTCCCTTACAGACACGACTGTGCCGCGAAAACGAAACGATTTCAGGTATTCGAGAAACTTCGGATGGAGCCCCCTCTCCTTTAGAAACTGTATATCCTCGTCGTCAAATCGGAACGATTCGAGGGTTTCCAGGAGATCCCCGAGTCCTGCAAATACGACGTATCCGCCCCCGAACGGATTTTCCCGAAAGAAATAATCAAATGTGGCCGGTATGTCTCCCTTTCCGGAAAGATAAAATGCCTGGCACATTGTAAATTCGTAATAGTCCGTGTACAGCCCGGCGTGATGGTCAAGCATGGGATTGGATTTCGTAAGAAATTCTAGAACGCATTTCGAAGATGTTTCAGGATGATCATACGACCGCGGAATCTTATGGATACAATATCGAAGCGGTAAAACCGGTCCATCATCCGGTTTCTCACGCAGTAGCCGACTGCGGCCCTGAGGATTCGTTTTTCCTTTGCCGGCGTTACGGATTCTTCGGGCTCGCCGAATTGGAGCGACGAACGGGCTTTTACCTCGACAAACACCAGCTCGCCCCGATCCTCCCCCACGACGTCAATCTCCGCCCGGCCGTAACGAAACTTCGTCTCGAGAATTGAGAATCCCTGACCGCGCAGGTATTCAACAGCGATGCTCTCCCCCTCGTCCCC
>JACQPU010000273.1 GCA_016207365.1 Ignavibacteriales bacterium
CTGGATTATCTGGGCAGGAAGAGCATCATCGGCAAGCCCACCGGAATCGATCTGAAGGGGAAAAAACTCACTCTTCCGCTCATCTACGCGCTCAAACAGGCGGACCGGAGGGAATCCCGGAGGGCGTTGGGAATCATCCGCGGGGGGGCAAAGAGCAGGGAAATTGTATGGATCGCCGACTTTGTTCGGGAAAACGGCGGGATCGATTATGCACTTTCAAAGGCTGAGCACTATGCCGGCCTTGCGCGACAAAACCTCGTGGCTATCCCCCAATCACCTGCCCGGGATGCCCTGCTTCTTTTTGTTGACTACGTGACGGATCGGGAGACCTGAGTCCTACTTTACGAACTCACGTTCTCCTGACCTCACCACCAGCACCGGACAGGGCGCCTTCCGAACGACCTTTTCGGCCGTGCTGCCGAACAGGACATGCTCGATCCCGGTGTGGCCATGCGTCGCAATGATGATAAGATCCATTTTCTCCTCTTTGGCGTAGAGGAGGATTTCATAGAAAGCCTTTCCCGTCCGCACAACTCTCTTCGCCTTCACGCGCTTACCGATCTCATTCGCAATCAACTCATCGAGCTCCTCAGAGCCGCGTTTGCGCAATTCATCTTCGATGGCCGGGAATCCCACCTGCCCAAAACTGAAATCGGCCGGATAGACCGTCGGCTCGACCACATAGATGAGATCAACGGTCGCGTTAAACTGTTCCGCAAAAGGGATCGCATAACGCAGGGCTTTCCGGGAATTGTCCGAGAAATCGATCGGCACCAAAATCTTGTTCAGATCGATCGTTGCCGGCCAGCGTTTACGCGCCTGGCGCTTGACGGCGGATTTCTTCAATGTTCTCTTCTGTGCCATTGATTTTCCTTTCGAGTTCTACCCGTAAGGCATCCATTTGGCTCTTCAATTTCGACAGTTCCTTATCCGTTTTTCTCAAACGTTCCCCCACGATTTCGGCCAGCTTCATGACGACTTTGATTCCCAATACCGGCTTCCGCTCGATGAGTTCCATCAGATCGGGTCTGAAAAAGCCGATGAGCAGACAATCCGTCTTACACAGAGCCGCAGCCGATCGCGGAGACTCGTCCAGCAAAGCCAGTTCTCCGAAAAAATCTCCTTCGTTCAGCACTGCAAGTTCTTTCTGTTCTCCATTTGGCTCTGAAATCACGATGGACACGGATCCTTCCTGAATTATGTACATACCGAGTCCGGGGTCACCCTGATAGAAGACAGGTTCCCCTACACGGTACTCGCGCTTGTGGACGATGGTAGCCACCTCTTTCAGTTCACGGAAGGACAGATGAGCAAAGGCAGGAACGCGACTCAGTAATTCGTGCGTCGAGCCTTTCCGGATGCTGCGCCCGGAAAATATGTTCTTCCAGATCGAAGAATCGCCGACAAATTTGGGGACTTCCATATCAGACCGGAGTGAGCCAGTTAAAACGATCGTTTCCGTTTCGTACAATATCGAAGAACGCCGACTGAACTTCGCGCGTAATCGGACCGGGTTTGCCTTCGCCGACGGTGATCTTATCCACCGAGCGGATCGGCGTGATCTCGGCCGCCGTTCCCGTGAAGAAAGCTTCCTCAACCGTTAAGAGCATCTCCCTCGGAATATTCATCTCCACCACGCTATAGCCAAGATCCTTCGACAGCGTGATGATGGCCGATCGCGTCACACCGGGCAGGAGCGCGGCAGAGAGAGGAGGAGTGAGGATTGTTTTGTCACGGACCAGGAAAATGTTCTCTCCACTTCCTTCGCTCACATGGCCAAAGTAATCCAATGCTATACCTTCAACATATCCGCCGGCAATCGCTTCGAGCTTGATCAATTGGGAATTCAGATAATTTCCGCTCGATTTCGCCATCGTGGCAAAGGTGTTCGGAGCGGGACGCTGCCACGATGCGACGCGGACATCAATGCCGTGTTCCAGCGCTTCGTCTCCAAGATACGCGCCCCATTCCCAAACCGCAATAGAGACGTCGACCGGGCATCCCAGCGGATTAACGCCTACTTCGCCGTAGCCACGGTAGACAAGCGGGCGAATATAACAAGCGCGAAATTCGTTCGCACGGATCGTTTCCTTGATCGCGTCTTCGAGCTGGCTCTTCGTATACGGAATTACCGATCGGTAGATTTTGACGGAATCGTACAGCCGCCTCAAGTGTGCGTCAAGGCGAAAAATGGCTGATCCCTTTTTCGTTTCATAGCAGCGAATCCCTTCGAACCATCCCGAACCATAGTGAACAACATGGGAGAGGATGTGGATTTTCGCATCATCCCACTTCACGAGGTTTCCATTCATCCAGATAACATCGGCTTTTTTCACAGGCATGTTCGTTTCCTTTGCTGGTGAGAACCTGACTAGAGGGCCTTCTCATAGATCCTGTACGTCTTGTATACTTCGCCGCGCAGAGCCTGGGCTGCTTTGATCATCTTGTCGTTGTCTTCCAGGATCCAGCCCGCCTCTCCGTACTGATAGCCGAGGGCCTGAGCCCGTACGGCGGTTTCGTAGAACAGCACCCCTGCTGCGCCCGTGTACTGATATTCGGGGAGCACGCCGAGCACAATGATGCGCACAAGGTTGATTTTCTGCTTATGGAGAGCAAGCCGGAGAAGTCCCGGTATCAACCTCCCCTTTTTGTTGTGCCGCAAGGCCATATTAATATCGGGAAGAGAAAGGGCAAATCCAATGGTCTTCCCGTTGATTTCAGCAAAGAGCACCAACTCAGGAACGACTATCGGTTTCAGGTCGGCTGCAAGGGCCGCGATTTCCGCGTCGGTCAGAGGCACTGCTCCCCAATTATAAGCCCATGCCTTGTTGTAAACATCCTTGACCAGATAGACTTCACTCTTGAACTCCTTCATGTTCATTGACCGGATCCGCAGCCCATAGCGCCGTGTAACGAGCGCATTCACACGCTCCAGTTTTTCTGAATAGACAGTGTCTTGCGAAAGAATATAGGAGTAAAGATCCTTCGCCTTGTTGAGTCCATACGATTCGAGGAGATCGATATAGTACGGAGGATTATACGTCATAAGAATAACCGGAGGTTTATCGAAGGCATCGACGAGAAGACCGTATTCGTCGTTCACCGACGGACTTGCAGGCCCCCTCATCCGGTCCATTCCATGTTCGCGTAAGAATTGCGCCACCTCGTCCAGCAGTGCACGAGCGACAGCACGATCATTGATGCATTCGAAAAATCCGAAGAATCCAACTTTGTCGTTATGCTCCTTATTGTGGTTATGGTTGACTATGGCGGCGATCCGGCCCACAACCATCCCGTTTCGCTCCGCAAGATAGAATTCCGCTTCGGCGTGTTGGTAGAAGGGGTTTTTCCCGCGGTCCATCAGTTTCTTACGGTCCATCCACAGGGGCGGTACCCAGGAGGGGTTGCCGTCGTAAACGGTCCAGAGAAATTTGATGAACCGTCTTGTGTCCGACACGGTCCTCACCGGTTTGATGGTCACGGAACTCATGCGCGGGTGCTCAGTCTGCTACACAATAAGGAAGGAGGGGAAGGGAGAAGGGTTTCTGTGGAACTCGATGCCGGGAAATGAATGAGCGCGCCGTTCGTCGCGGAAGATCCCCTGATATCGATCTGCAGTCTTCAACGTCACGGCGCATGACGGTTGGCTGGGGGCGGGTCAGGGAATAATGTCCAGGCGTTTTCCGACGTCCTTGAAGATTTCCAGAGCCTTGTCGAGATGCTCGTCCTCGTGAGTTGCCATGTAACTGGTTCGCAACATTTCCATTCCGGGCGGGACACCTGGCCGGATGAAGGCGTTCACGAACACTCCGGCGTCAAACAATCCACGCCACATTCGCAACACTTTGACCGTATCGCCAATAATGATTGGCACAACCGCGGAATCATGTTCTCCAACCCTGTAACCCATTGCTGCGAGTCCAAGTCGCATTTTTCGGGCATTTTTCATGAGTTTGTCAATCCGCTCCGGCTCCTTTTCCAGGATATCCAGCGCGGCCAGTGCTGAGGCAACGGATGCCGGCGTCGGACTTGCGCTGAAGATCAACGCGGGGGCCTGGTGCTTCAGATAATCGATAACAACGCTGTCAGCGACAACAAAGCCGCCGAGAGAGGCGAACGTCTTGCTGAACGTTCCCATCGTCATGTCAGTTTCCGCTTCCAACCCGTAGTGGCTGGCTGTCCCGCGGCCCCCTTTGCCGATCACGCCGACTGCATGAGCATCGTCCACCAGAATACGTGCGTTGTATTTCCTCGCAATCTTCATCATCGCGGGCAGATCCACAATTTCGCCGGAGGTACTGAAGATTCCGTCTGATACGATCAGCTTCCCCGCTTCGGGGGGAAGTTTCGAGATCACACTCTCAAGATGAATCATGTCATTGTGCTTGTAACGCGTGATGGTTTTTGCCTCCCCGTTTACAAGCGAGTTTGCCCCGGCGGCCATAAGATTTCCGGCCACGATGCAGGCATGGTTATCCTTGTCCGAAACGACATACTCGCCTCTCTGAACGAGCGTCGGAATAATGCCCTGTGCTGTTTGATAGCCGGTGCTGTAGAGCAGACAGTCTTCTTTTCCGAGAAATGCAGCAAGGCGTTTCTCGAGCTCTACATGAAGATCCAGGGTGCCGGTGAGATACCGTGAACCGGAGCACCCCGTTCCGTATTTGTTCACTGCTTTGTGTGCGGCTTCCTTGACCCTGGGATCCGTGGTCAAACCAAGATAGTTGTTTGACCCGGCCATGATAACCTTCCGCCCCCCGATCCGTACCACCGGCCCTTCGCTTTCCTCAATCGCCTGAAAGTATGGATACAACCCCATCGCTTTCGTTTCATTGGCACGGGTAAATTGTCTGCATTTCTCAAAAAGATCCAACGGGGACTCCGTGAAAGTGTGGGGGAGGAATGGGTTGACTTTTGAAAGTCAAAACAATTTTAAATATACTTCAATATCACAGGAAAGTCAATCAATCCACCTGTAACCGCCGTGTGAATGTGAAAGGAGTTCACAATTCCCCCTTATAGTCGCCTCATAGCCGTCACCGGAGGCACAGGCTTCATAGGCAGTCACACTGTTGAGGCACTTCACACCGCGGGCCATCGCGTGCGATGCCTCGTTCGAACGGGGCGCACCTCGCTGGGCTGGTTAGATGGCACGCCCGTGGAGGCCGTGCGCGTGGCTCTGACAGACCAGAGCGGGGTAAAGAAAGCGCTTGAAGGATGCGATGCGGTCATTCACATTGCCGGCGTGACGCGCGCAAAGCGACGGCGTGATTTCTTCCGCGGTAACGTTGACGTGACGAAGACGATTCTCGCCGCAAGCCGTGACGCGGGGAGTATTCAGACATTTTGCTTTATCAGCAGCCTTACGGCTACCGGCCCCAGTCCTGCTTCATCACCGGCCACCGAGGAAACTCCCTGTCATCCCATCACCGCGTACGGAACATCGAAACTCGAGGCTGAACGCATGTGCCGCACTTACGAGGATGCTTTTCGGGTCATCATTCTACGTCCACCGGCCGTGTATGGCCCCCGCGACGGCGATATTCTGCAAATGTTCCGATGGATCAAACACGGTCTCGTACCCACCATGGGTCCGGCCGACAAGATGTTGAGCCTGATCTATGTCGTCGACCTCGCCCGTGCAATCGTTTCGGTCCTGCAATCCGGCTCCGCGGGATCCACCTACTTTGTCGCCGACCGTAACCCGTATTTCGCTTCGGAATTAGTGAACATTGCTGCCGACCTTTTGGGAAAAAAAGCAAGGAATCTGCGCATTCCGACCCCAGTGGTATATAGCGTCGCTGCAATCACCCAAGCGGTCTCCTGGTTCCTTCCGAGACCTTCGATCATTAACATCGACAAAGTACGGGACCTCTTGGCCGCACACTGGACTTGCAGTGCGGAAAAAATTCATCGGGAACTCGGCTTCGCGACAGAAGTCGGCCCGCGCGAGGGTCTTGCGCGGACGCTTACCTGGTACAGGAATCAGGGCTGGCTTTGATCAGAACAGCGGGCTGACGAGCTCGAACACAAGCGCCGATACACCTGCCGCAACGGGAATCGTCAGTATCCAGGCAATCACGATTCTCCCCGCAATGCCCCAACGCACCGCAGACAAGCGGCGTGTCGAGCCGACCCCCATGATGGCCCCGGCAATCGTATGCGTCGTACTCACGGGGATTCCTCCCAACGCGGTGCCCAACAGCACGAATGCCCCGCCGGTTTCCGCACAGAAGCCTCCTACGGGCCGCAGATGGGTTAGTTTCATTCCCATGGTGCGAATCACCTTCCAACCGCCGATAAGGGTACCGAGTCCGATGGCCGTGTGAGCGGACAAGATCACCCACAGGGGAACCTCAAACTCCGTCAGATATCCTCCCGAATACAGCAGAATCGCGATGATTCCCATCGTTTTCTGTGCGTCGTTCGTACCATGGCCCAGACTATAGGCCGCAGAGGAAACAAGCTGGCCAAGCCGGAAGAACCGATCGACCGAACGCATCGAGAAGCCCTTCGCGATCCACGTAACAACGATCATCAGGCCAAATCCGATCACCAGCCCGATCATCGGTGCCAGAAAAATGAACAACGACACCTTGGTAATACCAGCTGCATTGAGGGCCCCAATGCCCCCCTTGGTTAATCCGGCGCCGGCCAATCCGCCGATCAGCGAATGCGACACGCTGATCGGAAAGCCATAGCGCGTGCACACATGTGTCCAGAGAATGGCACCCGACAGTGCTGCGAGAATCACATGGTGATCCACAATGTCCGGATCGATGATCCCCTTCCCAATGGTTCTTGCCACCGCGACACCGAATCCAAACGCGGCAACGAAATTGAAGAAGGCGGCCCATAACACCGCCATTCGAGGCGAGAGCACGCGCGTCGAGACAACGGTGGCGATCGAGTTGGCGGCGTCGTTCATGCCGTTAAGGAAATCGAACAGCAGAGCGACCCCGATGAGGAATATGGTAAGAGTCAGCATGAACAATGCTTAGGGAAAGAAGTTCAGGCGTGTTTGATTAGAATTGCCTCAAGCACATTGGCCACGTCTTCGCACTTGTCCGTCGCAGTCTCCAGGCCGACATAAATCTCCTTCAGCTTGATGATTTGAATGGGATTCTTTTCCCGCTTAAACAGAGCAGCAACAGCCTGATCAAAGATCGTATCCGCGTCGTTCTCGTATTGGTTGACTCGCTGAAACACTTCTTCGAGACGCTCGGTATCGTGAAGATTACGCATCAACCCAATGCCGCGATGAATTTCAACGATCGACAAATGCAGCACATCGCACAATTGGATCATCGCGGGAGGAATTTTTCCCACGTCGTAGAGCACAAACCGCTGGGCGCTTCCATCAATGTGGTCAAGAATATCATCGAGGGCCGATGCGAGCAGATGGATGTCTTCACGATCAAGGGGAGTCACAAAGGTCGCGTTGAGCTGTGAGAACACTTTGTGCGTGATGGTGTCCCCCCGGTGCTCCCGATCCTTGATTTCCTCCACGATCCCTACCCGTTGGGAGCGAGCCGTGGTGGCCGCAAGTTTCTTGAGCAGTTCGGAGGCATTCAGAAGATTCTGGGTCGATTCTTCAAGCATGATGAAGAATTTCTCATCACGCGGCAAAAGTCGTTGTATAAAGTGGTCGAGTTTCATAATGATCAATTGGTTCGGGAGTGATGAAGCGTTGATACCTTCAGATTTCGTCGAAGCTTTGCATGTTCTTCCGCAATGGCTGCAGGTAACTTGTCCCCAAACATCCTGAAAAACGCCGCCATCTCGTCAGATTCCTTTTCCCAGCCGTCCCGGTCAACCCGGGTAAGAACCTCCATCTGATCGGACGAAATAGTGAGCCCGTGCACGTCGATCGCCCGTTCTTCGGGGAGATGCCCGATGAACGTTTCTCTTGCCCCGGCCTTTCCTTGCAGACGCTCGAGAATCCATTTGAGGATGCGAATATTCTCTCCGAAGCCGGGCCAGAGGAACTTCCCGTTCTCCTCCTTGCGGAACCAGTTCACGCGGAAGATCCGGGGCTGATGTTTCATCCTTCGCCCCATTTCCAGCCAGTGTGCAAAATACTCGGCCATGTTGTAGCTGCAGAACGGCAACATCGCCATGGGATCCCTGCGAACCACACCGACCTTTCCTGTTGCCGCTGCAGTTGTTTCAGCTCCCATCCCTGCGCCCATGAACACGCCATGTTCCCAGTTCAATGCCTCAGTGACCAGCGGGATCAATGTTGACCGGCGCGAGCCAAAAATGATTGCCGAAATGACGACACCGCGGGGATTCTCCCAGTCGGAATCAATTATAGGACACTGGCGTGCAGGAGCTGTAAAGCGGGAATTAGGGTGAGCTGCCGGTCCTGAGCCGTTCCACGACCTCCCCTGCCAATCCAAGAGTCCCTGCGGCGGCGGCGTGCCCATCCCCTCCCACCACGGATACCCGTCAGATGTCATTGCGACGTTTGTGAAAATCGTGTCGCGTTCGATCGT
This sequence comes from Ignavibacteriales bacterium, assembly GCA_016207365.1. GTDB lineage: Bacteria > Bacteroidota > Ignavibacteria > UBA10030 > UBA10030 > JACQPU01. Next base: position 8,499 of record JACQPU010000273.1, read on the forward strand.
CCTCATCGCGACCGGATTTGTACTTATGCTTGTCCCCGGGGCAACGCCGAAGAATCCTGCCTCCGGATTCACAGCCCGGAGCCTTCCCTCTTCATCAATCCGAAGCCAGGCAATGTCGTCTCCAACTGTCCAGACCCTGTACCCCTCTGTTTCCAGCGCAGAGACCATCATCGCAAGATTCGTTTTTCCCGACGCACTGGGAAACGCGGCAGCCATGTACGTCTTGTGGCCAGTCGGATCTTCCAAACCGAGAATGAGCATGTGTTCGGCCATCCAACCCTGTTCACGAGCCATCCAGCTGGCAATCCTCAACGCAAAACATTTCTTGCCCAGAAGGGCGTTGCCGCCATACCCTGAGCCAATGCTCCAGATCAGTCGTTCCTCGGGAAAATGGAGAATAAAACGGCGATCAGGCGATAAGTCCCCCAGCGAATGAAGACCGGGGACAAATTCGTCCGACGACGTGAGGTGTTCAAACGCCGGCGAACCGACTCTTGTCATGAGATACATGCTGGCTGCAACATACGGGCTGTCCGTAACTTCCACGCCCACCTTGCTCGAGGGTGATCCGGGAGGACCCATCAGATAAGGAATAACGTACATTGTCCTCCCCTTCATACTTCCTTCAAAGAGTTTCCCCACTTTCCCCTTCGCGTCGGCCGGACTCATCCAGTTGTTGTTCGGACCAGCTGCCTCTTTGCCTTGTGTGCAGATAAATGTCAGATTCTCCGTTCTTGCAACATCGTCCGGATCACTTCGATGGAGGTAACAGCCGGGATACGCTTTTCCATTTAATCGCACCAAGGTGCCATCACGCAACATGACCTCGATCAGGTCTGCGTATTCCTGACGCGTTCCGTTGCACCACACCACGTTGCGAGGCCTGGTCCAGCCCGAGACTTCTTCAACCCAGCGTTCAACATTCTTACGGGACAATCACGTACCCTTCTGTTTTCTCCGTGTCATAATCTGCTTTGCCATTGACGAACTCTCGCCGGATCAATGAGGACCATATCTCCCGATACTGTGCTCGGAATCGGGTCTGGATAATACCGCTGACAGCACGCATACGCCTCAAGGCTGGCCGTGTTCCAGTACGACGGGCAGGACGCGCAATGAATATTGTTTCCGCTCAGATAGAAATCCGTCGAGCCGCAGTGCTCACTCCGGCTCATCGCTGTCACCAGCTTTCCCTGCGGTGTCACGTAGGCAATGATCGGGGTGTCCTGAATCTGGGCGGGATCGAAGAACCGAACAAGCTTATGCTCCTGAACAAGCCTCAGCGGCACAGCAATCATGCCGTTCACGAGTGTCGCCTGCACCGCCGTGCTTCGAATCTGTTCATCCCGATACATCGTCACGAGTGCGACCGTCGGTTGCCCTTCGATGACCGGGTGAAATGTCCGAAGAAGCTGGTCCAGATAAATGCCGATCCCGGCCAGAAGAACGACCACAAGAGCTCCACGAATTGCCCATTGCTTCACGGTGAGTCGTGGTGACTTGACAGGGCTCTCGTCTGGAACTCTTTGAAAAGTGACGGTTGAGCCACAGGCTGGACAAAATCGCGCTCCTCCGGGAACATCCGATCCACAACGTTTGCACAGCATGATATTGCTACCTCCTACATCACGGTGATTGTTCGGGAAACAACCGGAGATTCGGTCCTCGCTCCATCTTCCCCCATCATCGATTCAATCAGTCCAACAGCCTCCTCCACCTCCCGCAATGTTGATCCAAGAATCGTGATGTGTCCCATTTTTCTTCGTGGCTCCACTCTTTTCTTGCCGTAGATATGGACCTTCGCCCCCGGAATCCGCTGTACTCGCCCGAGGTCGATCCGTTCGAGGTGCTTGCCGAGCACATTCACCATAGCACAAGGACTAAGGAGACGTGGTAGATGAAGGGAAAGGTTGCAGATCGCCCGGACAAGGGCCTCGAATTGGGACATCGAACACGCATCAACGGAGAAGTGACCTGAGTTATGGGGGCGAGGAGCGAGTTCGTTGACCACCAGTTGATCCGATTCCGTAATAAACATCTCAACACAAAGGACGCCCGTTATTTCAAAATGTTCAATGATTGCCGTTCCGAGCCTGATGGCCTCTGCATTTCTCTCGTCCGAAACCCTTGCCGGGATTCTCGAGACGTGGAGGATGTTGTCGCGATGCTCATTCTCAATGAGGGGAAATGTCACTACCGTTCCGTCTGTGCCACGCACGGCAACAACGGAGACCTCACACTGCAGGGAGAGGAACTTTTCTACCATGCATTCGGGAAATCGTTCTTCGAAGCTGCGGCACAATGTTCCAACGTCTTCGTGGTTTCGGAGTACCTTCTGGCCTTTCCCGTCGTATCCTGCTGTCACAGTCTTGACCACAACCGGGAACCCAAGCCTCTTGACTGCCCGTCTGAGTTCCTCCTCGTTCGCGACTGCCGAAAAAGGAACGACGGGAAATCCGGCCCGTTGCAGGGTTTCTTTTTCCGTTTTTCTGTGGCGTGCGACCTTCAGAATCCTGCTTCCCGGATACACCGACTTCATCTTCTCGACGATCTCCACAGTTCCCGGGTCGATGTTCTCAAACTCATAGGTCACTACATCACAGGAATCCACGAGCTTTTGAGCAGCCGACGGATCTGAGAACGAAGCCGTGACCACAAGGTCCGCAAGTCGGCCGGCCGGGCAATCTGGATCGGGATCCCAGATCGCAGTCCGGTATCCCATGCGGTGCGCCTCACGGACGGTCATCATGCCGAGCTGTCCTCCGCCGATAATGCCCAAAGTCGATGACGGCAGCAATGGTGTCATATCTTTGAGGCGAGGGCTTTCCGTTCGAGCTCTTTCCGGTACGCAGTCAGTTTCTCGGTGTATTCCGGTCTTCGGAGACTCAGGATTCGGATGGCGAGGAGCGCGGCGTTTACGCCGCCATCGATGGCTACCGTGGCAACCGGGACGCCGGCCGGCATTTGAACAATGGAAAGCAGCGAGTCCAATCCTTTGAGGGCTTTGGATTGAACCGGTACGCCGATGACAGGGAGGGTCGTTTTGGAAGCAACCATACCCGGAAGATGCGCCGCTCCTC